>NZ_JBZEEQ010000015.1:0-110952 GCF_058310155.1 Chryseobacterium sp. DT-167
AGCATATATTGAAGGTATCGAGATGATGAAAGAAGTTGATCCTTCGGTAAGAATTTTAATTACCGAACCTTTAGTCAACATTGTTTCAAACGACCAGAGTCAAGCAGCAGCAGTTTTATCTGCAGAAAAGAAACATTTTGAGCAATATCAGGTTGATGATATTCTTTCGGAAGAGATTTGTCCTGAACTCCAGGGTAAACCTGAACTATGACAATCGCATATCATTACTTATGACGGATCATAAAATTAAAATAGTTCTGTTTCTATAGATATGACCTAAGTCATAATATACTTTATGATACTGTAATATCTTTGAAATACACCTAAAAAAAATTATTATGAAAAAAGTTATCACAATGGCTATCATTATTTCTCTCGCAATTGTTAGCTGTAAAAAAGAAGCGTCGACAAACCAGTCGAACAATTCTAATGCTGTATCTGCTTCCGACAATAACAGTATGCCTACCAACAATTCTTCAGGAACACCTACTGACAGTCTGAATACAGAATCGCAAAATGCTGCAATACAGAAAACTTCATCTCAGAATTCTTCGGGTAACCTTCCAAGCGATTCTTCAGGTACAGGAGGAGGATCAAAATAAAACCCAACGTATCAAAGCAGTGATGTTAACGAGGGAATGATATGCTTTAAAAGCAAAACCGGCTTTTAAAACATGTCAATTAGCATGTATATAAATTTAATAAACTTAGCAAGATGACAGGAAAGAATAACGAATATGCCCTGGTGACAGGAGCAACCAGCGGAATAGGTTTTGAGCTGGCAAAGCTTTTAGCTAATGATGGATATAACTTAGTGATTGTCGGGCGCAATCAGGAAACCCTTAATAAGGCAGCCGCTGAGTTAAAGTCGTATAGGGTTAAAATTGCCACTTTTAATAAAAATTTATTTTATCAAGATGATGTGTATTCTTTATATGCTGAATTAAAAGTAAACAATATAAGCCCATCTGTTTTAATCAATGATGCGGGTCAGGGGCTCTACGGGAAATTTCTACATACAGATTTGAACCGAGAACTTGATATGATTAATTTAAATATAGCTGCGGTCATTATATTAACAAAATTATTTTTAAAGGACAGGGTCGATAAAGGCTATGGAAAAGTCTTAAATCTGGCTTCGATTGCCAGCACTTCGCCGGGGCCGTGGCATTCTGTTTATCATGGTACAAAAGCTTTTATATTATCATGGTCTGAAGCAATCCGTGAAGAATTAAAGGATTCCGGTATTACCATTACTGCATTACTGCCAGGACCAACAGCAACAGATTTTTTTAACAAGGCATTGATGAATGACAGTAAGATTATGGAAGATTGGGAAAACTTTTCAACGGCAGAGGACGTAGCCAAAGATGGATTTACTGCGATGATGAGAGGGGATGATAAAATAATCTCCGGATTAAAAAATAAATTGACGGTTGCAATGAGCAATCTTACTACAGAAAGTATGGCTGCTCATAGAATGGGAGAAATGCAAAAGCCCCAATCACAAAAAGATTAAAATGAAAGAGCATTCGTTTTATCGAGATGGATTAATTAAGCATTGTCCTGTTTTTATTGATGCTGGTCTGCTGGGCGGTCAGTTCTTTACAGGTTGGCACACCTTCAATTCTGAATTAATGGAAAACGAAAAGCCTGTGATAACCCTGACTGGTTACCTTTCGAGCGGTCATTTTATTCAGGCAACTTTTGAAAATTGGGATAGTGAGTTTCTGCAGATGATGCTGTATATATTGCTTACAGTATCCCTACGACAGAAAGGATCGGGCGAATTCAAATCATTAGAGGGGAAGGAGGATGTAGATCGCAATCCCATGGCGCATAAAGATGCACCGTGGCCTGTAAAGAAAGGTGGTCTTATCTTGATGATCTATAAAAATTCATTATTCATCGCTTTTTTATTCTGTTTGTAGTTAGTTTTGTTTTTCATTTTTACAGAAGCCTGAAGGAATTTAACAGCGAACGACTGATATAAGATATACCCCTCCTTTCTTGGGAAGCATATATTCAGAGTTCTAGATTTTGGTTCGAATCTTGCAAAACTGGCAAAGCGAATTTTTAGCTGTTGCTTCCATCGTCATTCTGTCGATCTGGCTAAGACAAAAAGGTCCACCGGAGTCAAACCTGTGGATATACCGCATCAAGAAAATCCTTAACCAGCATTGCTTGCCGTTAACAATACACAATTTAAAATAAAATATACGATCAACCACTTATATAATTATTATGAAAAATGAACATTTGAACGAAAAAATTGATCAGCTTCAAAATTCGACCACTGACAATTCGGGTGAACTGCTGACCACGAATCAGGGTTTGAAAATCAACAACAATCAGGATTCACTGAAAGCTGGTGAAAGAGGTCCCTCTCTTCTGGAAGATTTTATTCTGAGAGAAAAGATTACCCACTTTGACCATGAAAGAATTCCTGAAAGAGTAGTGCATGCAAGAGGTTCCGGGGCTCATGGTGTTTTTAAACTAAACAAAAGTCTGGCAGAATACACCAAAGCAAAATTTTTAAATAATGTAGACGAAGAAACTCCGGTATTTGTAAGATTTTCTACGGTGGCCGGAAGCAGGGGAAGTACAGATTTAGCACGCGATGTAAGAGGCTTTTCGGTTAAGTTTTATACCCAAGAAGGAATCTATGATCTGGTAGCCAATAACATTCCTGTCTTTTTTATTCAGGATGCGATTAAGTTTCCGGATCTGGTCCATGCTGTAAAACCTGAGCCTGACAATGAAATTCCACAGGCATCATCTGCGCACAATACTTTTTGGGATTTTATTTCATTAATGCCTGAAAGTACGCATATGATCATGTGGCTGATGAGTGACCGTGCAATACCCCGAAGCTACCGTATGATGGAAGGGTTTGGTGTACATTCGTTTAAGTTTGTAAATGAAGAGGGCAAAGTCCATTTTGTAAAATTCCATTTCAAGCCGAAACTGGGTGTTCATTCTGTTGCATGGCCCGAAGCTCAGAAGATCTCAGGAAACGATCCGGATTTCCACAGAAGAGATCTTTGGGAAGCGATCGAAAACGGAGCGTTTCCTGAATGGGACTTTGGAGTACAGTTAATTCCTGAAGAAAATGAGCATGATTTCGATTTTGATTTGTTAGATCCGACGAAATTGGTTCCTGAAGAGTTGGTTCCGGTTGAATTGGTAGGTACATTGACTTTAAACAGAAATCCGGATAACTTTTTTGCCGAAACGGAGCAGGTAGCATTTCACCCGGGTCATATTGTACCGGGAATCGACTTCAGTAACGATCCTCTTTTACAAGGCAGATTATTCTCTTATACTGATACTCAGTTGACAAGATTAGGTTCGCCGAATTTTCATGAAATTCCTATCAACAGATCAATTACTACTGTTCACAACAATCATCGTGACGGTCATATGCGCCAGCAGATTGCAAAAGGAAAAGTGAGCTATGAACCAAATACTATGGGCGGCGGCTGTCCTTTTCAGGCAATGATGAAAGACGGAGGTTTTGCGTCTCAGAAAGAAAGAGTAGAAGGTCACAAAGTAAGAGCAAGAAGTGCAAGTTTTGTAGATCACTACTCGCAGGCAAAGTTATTCTATAACAGTCAGTCAACATTTGAAAAGACACACCTCCAAAATGCGTTGGTATTTGAACTTTCAAAAGTGACGATTCCTGCGATCAGAGAAAGAATGGTTGGTCAGCTAGCTTTTGTTGATAAAGATTTAGCAAACGATGTGGCTTCCCGATTAGGAGTTGAAGTGAAAATCCTTGATCAGCCCAATCAAAGTATTCCTGCGGATGCAGATCCGGCAAGCCTCCAAAGTGCAGAGATTGAACCTCAGACAAAATCTTCTGCAGCATTGAGTATGGCAAATACCATCAAAGATACTATTGAAAGCCGTATCATTGGTTTTATGATGACCAATGGCTTTGATGCTGCATCTACTGATCGTTTGATAGAAAAACTAGAAGGACAGGGAGCAGTTGTTCAGTATATTGCTGATTCGATCGCTCCTGTACAGTCTTCTGATGGACAGGCATATATTCCGGATCATGCATTATCTACAACATCAAGCGTTTGTTTTGACGCATTATATATCTGTGGAGGTGCAAAATCGGCTGAAGGTTTTGTCAAACCCGGAAATAAAAATATGACGGTAGATTTCATTAATGAAGCATTTCGTCATTGTAAAGCAATTTATTTTGGACCTGAAACCGACGTGTTGAAAAATAAGACTGATATAGCATTGATCAAGCATGAAGATCCGGGAGTAATATCCGCTGATGCTGCTGATGCCAATGATTTATTTGTAGACGCCATAGCCAATCACAGAGTCTGGGAATTTGAAAAAGAAAGAAACGGGATGTAAGGATAGAAATTTTCTTCCGCATGATCATGTAACCAAAACAAATATAGATATATGAAGCAGCAGTTTTTCATGCTCCGGGTAAAATCACCTGTGACATAGTAGATGACCCCATCATCAAAGATCCTAATGACATTATTTTTAAAGTAACCTCAACGGCAATATGTGCAGTGCTCTGCATATGTATACCGGAGGTATTCTACAAGCGCGTCCGATGGTCATAGGACATGAATTTATGGGGATTATTGAAGACGTAGGTGCCTAAATATTACCCACCTGAAAGTTGGTGACCGTGTAGTTGTTACTTTCCCCATTGTATGTAGTGGCTGTTATTTTTGTCAGCATGATCTGCTATCAGGTTGCGAGCATTCCAATCCTCAAAACTATGGTCCCGAAGGGAAGGCGGTATTCTCACAGAGAAAGGCGGTGGAATGTTTGGCTACACAGATTTGTATGGTGGTTATGACGGTGGACAGGTGCAGTACGTTCGCGTACCTTATGCAAACTTTGGTCCGCTAAAAGTTCCTGATTCCTTAACGGATGAGCAGGTTTTGTTTTTAACTGATATTTTCCCTACAGGTTATACCGGAGTAATGTGGGCAGATTTGAAAGGGGACGAAACGGTGGCTATTTTCGGTGCTGGCCCTTTCGGGTCAATGGCAGTTAAAAGTGTGATTTTACATAATGCTAAAAAAGTTATTGTGATCGATACTCAACAGTATCGGTTAGATCAGATTTCAAAACTGACAGGCTGTGAAACCGTTCTTTGGGATGATGCAGAACAAACCGTTGCGCAAATCCGTGATATGACAGATGGCCATGGTGCAGATGTATGCATTGATGCGGTAGGATTTGAACCCGACAGAATCTTGTTGACAGAGCTAAAGCGGTAATTAATTTTGAAAAAGGTTCGGTACAAGTTTTAGAGGCGTGTATGAGAGGTTCAAAAAGAGGTGGTTTTATCAATTCTGGGTGTATATCCTATGATAATTTCACAGTAGGACAATTTTTTGATATAGGCTTAACCATCAAAGCCGGACAAGTGCCCGTTCAACCGATCATTGACAAACTTCTGAATTATGTGGAAACCGGACAGGTTAAGCTGGATGATATTATTACTCATCGTTTAGCATTGGATGATGTGGCTAAAGGATATGAAATATTCCATAAAAAGAAGATGGTTGTGTAAAAGCAGTGATGGATCCATGGAAATAGCATTAGATTATAAATAAGTGTTATATTCTTATTTTGATTATAGACCTCTCTTCGCAGAGGTCTATTTTTTTTTATATCCTAAATTAATACAATAACAATATCTATTACGTTTTTTTAATAAGCCATTGCTCGTTAAATGCTTAACGAGCATATATATGAATTCTATGACTTAGGCCATAGAAGATGACAAGGTATTATAATAGCTTTGAAATATAGCAATTACAGAACGCTATTCTTAGAGAGTAAAAGCAATAAAAAACTGATCGAATAGGTGCTTTAGAATATGTCCAACTAGGTGTGCCATCGGCCCTCAAAACACGGTGTTCCAATTCTATGTTTTTTTTCTCTCGGATACATTCCTCTATTTTGCCAATTCGTTTTGGGTGCATCTGCATCTTTCAAAAAACCTTTTCCGTCGAGTTGACGAATTTCCGTCCAGTCAGGGTTCATTGAGTATACTACATCTGATGTAGCTTAAAAAAGAACATTCAGGCGATTTTCAGTTTCGATAACTCTTTGTTTTTCATAAGTATGTTTGTTCGAAAAGTTTGTCATAAACGTTCAGAGTTTAAAGTAAAAATGAATAAAGAAAGTGTTTATAGTCGTAGGAAGTGTAAAGCTTAGCACTTTTAAAATTGAATTTACGGCAGTGCACGATTAGATCGTATAAAATCGTTGCTTAAAATTTCACAAGAACTCATTACAAAGTTAGTATTACTGTAGAAATAAATAATGCTTTTACTTAAAAAAAGGAAAAGATCAAGATGTAAATTAAATTATTTAAAATGGAAACCGATCTTAGTTCTTTCTCGTATATTATATTGATTAATTTATTAATGTATCGTTTTTTTAAGATTTAAATTATACAAATTCTTATATATTTTAATGGCTAATTTCTCCGGTATTGTTACCGGAGAAATTTTTTCAACAAACATCTTAAGCATATTAAGTTTCTCTGTCAGTACTCAACAGCATCATTGCAGTTTTATTCTCTTATTAGTCAGCAGCTCATCATTTTTAAAAATAAAGGCTGTATAGTGCGAATAAGTGTTTGGTCTAAATCCTTCCAAAATGAGTACAAAATTATATATTTCAGATTATTACAGTGGATATAACGCAGTGGTTGAATGTAATTCAATGACAGTTTTGGAGGCTTTTTCTGTTAAAGATTTACTTCAATCTGACTTTGCAATTCTTTTATTTCTTTAATGAGTCTAGGAATATCCTGTTTTGCATTTGCGATGAAGTCAATGTCGGCAATTGTCGCTCCTGTAAGATGGATGTCAACACCACGATCATCTTCCGAGCCTGTTACTATAAAGCTGGCACCGTTATCATGATCGCGTCCATTGATATTTGCCTTCCATGGTCCTGTTTGACTTTGGTCAACCCGCAATTCTATTTCTTGTAATTCCTTTTCAGCTATCATAATATTTCGATTGAATTAATTTTCTACTGCTATCTATCTACTTTAGCTATTACCTAAAGTTTGTCGTTCTTTAAAAACATCATTAAAAATTGTGCCGAAGTATTTGATAACTTTTGGACACTTTCATTAAATCTTTTTTGTTAGTATAAGGAATATTCCGAATTCTGAAGTAACACACCAAGCAGTTGACTATGGTTTCGTGTGCGAAGTGTGGCATGGTATAAAAAGTTGATTTCTAAAGATTACGGGAAATTTAAATTATCTCTCTTAAATGTACTTCCCTGGCAGAACCATTTTGATGCGAGATTATTGGTAGATTTATTGATCGTTACACATGAGCATATAAGTCAGCATGGAGCGGGCATTCCACTGAATGAAAAATGTGAAACGGATAATTATGGGCCTTCAACACCTTTATTCTTGACATATTCCGAGTCGTTTACAAAAAAACGTAAAGGCAGTAATGCATGTTCCTCAGCATAACCAATTCCTATCCGGGCTGTGTTCGAAATTTGAGATGATTGATATGTTATGCTTTGATCTTCGATCCATATGCGATTTTGGGTCAGATCTTGCCTGTTAAACGACAGGTCTATGCCTAATGCTTTTGTAAGTGATCCGGGTCCTGAGGAAATTACCGGTTTTTTTGCTGGCATTTCTCGTCTTCGTTCCATTTCTGCAAAACCGTAAAAAGGTTCAATACTTCTGATGAGGACACATTTTGGATCACCTTCGATTGAAGTAACGATATTCAAAAGATGATGGATCCCATAACACAAATAAACATAAGCCAAACCACCTTTGTTATACATAACTTCTGTTCTGGGAGTACGGCGGTTCCCATAGGCATGGGATGCTTTATCTTCAATTCCGAAGTACGCTTCTGTTTCCACTATGATTCCTGCTGTAATGCTTTCGTTGATCTTTGTAAAAAGGATTTTACCCAACAGATCTTCTGCCAGAAAGGGAACGTCTGTATTGGTGTAATATTCAGATGGGAGTCTCATTGAATGAAGTTAATGTAGATGGATTATTTATATATTTTATAAAAGCCATTATGTTTTACGATTTGAAACCTGCCGAAGATCAAAAATTACAGTCGATAAGAAGCTCCAACAAAATAGTGTTTGTCTGCAGTGTGCTGCAAACCATGGTTTAATCCTGCGTCGAGTTTAAAATCTTTTATAATTTCAACTTGAATAGCGGCATTAATAAAATTTGAAAATTGATGGGTTTTGAAGTCATAAGTGTAGTAAGTTTCTGCAATACCATCTATTCCTTTTACAATCGGATGACTGATGGTAAGGGTCTGTAAAAACTCAGTATGCATTGTCGGCTGGTCTTCATCTTTTAATCGATCTAATTCTACCTGAAATCCCAACTTCCATTCTTCTGGAAGTTTGTAAGACATGGGTACGATAAATCCCGCTTCAAGGTGGCGGTCATATTCGAATGTTGATATAGGCAACCTAAGGTAGGGAAGTATTGCCAATGCAAAGTCTCCCTTGTTATTTCCGATTAGGTTTTGTTTAATGCGGAGGGTAAGATCTCCGTGTCCCTGATTTATTTCCTTGACGCCGGATTCTATTCCTTTTTCTTTTTTGATTTCATAAGTCTGATAACCAATCTGTATTGCTGTATTTCCGGTAATTCCCAGCTTTAGGTTCATCTGATTAACCAATAAAGTATGCGTTTGTGTTATTTCAGTTAATTTATTTTCCCAACGAACAAGATCAGTCTCTAACTGGAAATGTCCTGCATCAACCGTAATCGGAGACTCGGTAACATCCGGGCGGTCTGTTTCCATCTCACGCATTAGTTCTCTAGGAACTGGATTGAAGATTGAGTAATGATGCTGTTTTTTCTCTTGTGCACTGCAGACAAAAGACAGGCAGACAGTTATTAAGATTGCTGTACAAAGCTTGTATGGGTGATTCATCGTTTTTTTTGGAGACAGTACAAATTTCGTACTACTCATCATAAAATCTGAAAATGTGGTATGGAAAAAATCATTAAAGTATCTTATTTGTATTTCATTATAAATCAAATTACTTATATTATGAAAACAACAGACAACAAAAGTACAGCAGGAAAAGTGAAGGCAAAATCGTCGGCGGCCGATGGACTGCGAGAACTGTTTATTGATGAACTGAAGGACATTATCTATGCGGAAAGAGCTTTATTAAAGGCATTGCCGAAGATGGCTAAAAATGCTACAGAACCAAGATTGATTGCCGCAATCGAAGAACATGTTGTAGCTACCGAAGGCCAGGTGCGGAGACTGGACAAGATTTTTGAAATTCTTGGAGAATCGAACCGTGGCAAGAAATGTGATGCGATGGAGGGCTTTATCAAAGAAGGCGAAAGCATTTTGGAAGATACAGAGGCGGGTCCTGTTAGAGATGCCGGAATTATTTCTGCATCTCAGAAAATTGAACATTATGAAATTGCGTCCTACGGAACTTTAGCCGCTTTTGCAAAAACACTTGGTGAAGATTATGTTGCGTCATTGCTTGAAGAGACCCTTGCAGAAGAAAAAGAAGCTGATGCGCTGCTAAGCGATTCTGCATACAATTCGATTAATTTCGAAGCTTCTCAGAAAGACAACGAATAAATCAATAAAAAATCAGACTGTAATCTGCAGTCTGATTTTTTATTATCAATCTTTTTTCCAAGATAAATTTCTCTTATATAAATGATTCATCTATTAATTCCTGATTGACCATCGCGCCTGCAAGATTTCCGGTGTAAACCGCTTTTGAAATGGAGCGCATCGTAGAAGAATTATCTCCGCAAGCATAAATTCCTGGTACATCGGTCCGTTGATTGTGGTCAATCTTTATCAATCCTTTTTTGGTATAATGTAACTCAAAATGTGCCAATAGTTCAGAGCATTGTTGTTGACAGCCGACAATTGCGTAGACTACCTCAATAGATATTTTGCTCTTATCCTTAAATGCTACATGCGTTACCATTTTGTCTTGGCGAATCAATTTTTCGACCTTGATATCCCATATTGTAACATTGTTCTTTCCTAAAACAGCGAGCTGACTTTCTGTAAATTTTGCTTTCCCATCAGTTAAGATAGATATATCATTTGTTAAGTTCAAAGCGATTCCCACCATATTATATGCCGAATCACCATTTCCGAGTATCGCTGTTTTGTTATTCCTGAATTCATAACCATGACAGTAGGGGCAATGAATAACGGATGAACCCCAAAATTCCTGAAAACCTTCAATATCAGGCAGTATATCCGTGACGCCGGTCGCCAGGATTATTTTTTGAGTGGACTAGATCTTACCGGCTTTGGTATGTATAGTAAAACCCTTTTTGGTTTTTCCTCCACTTACGGCAGAATCTAGTACTGCTCGGACTGTGGAATATTTAAGCACTTTCTCCCAGAGCTTATGGTTTATATTATTTCTGTCATCACCATCGTTTGGCAGAAAATTATGTGAATCATCAGCAAAACGGTTACAGGGCTTGCCGTCATTGATAATTAATATTTTTCGTGCCATCCGTGCAAGGGTTAAAGCGGCTGACAACCCTGAATAGCTTCCGCCAATAATAATTACTTCAAAATTCTCCATGGTGTGCATATCAAGAGTTTAATATTATTTGCTGAAATGATTGATCCAACTACATTGCTGCAATACTACAAATCACACAGCACTTGAAGTGTGATCCATGTCATAAGAAGGTAGTACTAATAAAAAATTCCGAAGATGGTGATTATCATCATATAATTTTGATCTTCGTGTCTGTAGTTTTGTTCATCTGCTTTAAGGGACAGTGTTAAGTGTAGAAAGCGAAATTAATCTAAATATCAAATATCAGGTATGAATGTTAAAGGAAAATTACTGATTATCGGAGGCAAAGAAGACAGAAGCGATAATCATATTGAAATGAAAGAGAGCAATAATAATTTTTCACCTCATGAAATTCTTAAACTTCTGACAGGTTCGAAGAAGGATCGGATTGAAGTGATCACAACCGCAAGTTCTGAGCCGGAGGATTTGCTAAAGACCTATAAGGAAACTTTTTCTTCAATAGGTTTTAGCAACTTTGGCTTCATGCATATCGGTGATGATTCTGAAAATGAGGGTTACATCCAGCGGATACGCGAATCAAAGACCGTATTTTTTACCGGCGGAGACCAGAATAAAATCTGTGAAAAACTTCTGAATTCTCCGATAATAGACGTTTTAAAAGAAAAATATATGAGTGAAGAAGGTTTTATGATTGCAGGGACAAGTGCCGGAGCCATGTGCATGCCGGAAATCATCATCAGTGAAGCTGAAAACGGTGAAGCCGTGATCAGTAACGATATTGAAATGGGCAAGGGTCTTGGTCTTCTTACGAATTCACTGGTTGACACCCATTTTGTTCATAGAGGAAGGTTCGGAAGATTGGCTTATACGGTTTTAAAAAATCAGGAATTGTATGGTCTAGGACTTGGAGAAGATACGGCACTGCTCATTGAAAACGGAAATCACGCTGTTTGCAAGGGCTCAGGAATGGTTATCGTCATCAGCGCAAAAAATATCATTCAGACCAACGTGGAGTCTGCAGATCAAAATTGTCCGATTTATGCTGAAAATTTACAGGTACACCTTTTAACTGACGGCTGTTCCTTTAACTTAAACGATGGCACGATGACTGCAGCGGACTGCTCGGAAAAGGTTGACCGCCAAAATAAAGTTAAATAAAAGCACAGTAGTTATGATGAATTCAGACTTGGCAGAGAGTTCTGCAGAACAACAACCCTTAGTGCAGTCATTTGACGACCACATGATTCAATTGGAACATGTATTTAAAGAAATTGAAAACCGTTTTCTTTCACTCGGCGAAACTGTTTCAACGGCGGAAAGCGTTACGGCGTGCTTTCTCCAGTTTTCTTTTTCACAAATGAAAGACGCGTCGAAATTTTTCGAAGGTGGAATGACCGTATATACATTAAAGGAAAAAGTTAAGCTTCTAAAGGTAGACAAAGAAGAGGCATCGCAATTTGATTGTGTATCAGCTCATATCGCTGAAACCATGGCGCTGAATGTTGCAAAATTGTACGATACGGATTGGTCAATAGCAGTCACTGGCTATGCAGCACCAGTTGAAGAGTCACAAGGGGACTTGTTTGCCTATTATTCCATTTCGTATCAGGGAAAGATCATGGTTAGTGAAAAGATTGGTTTACCTTTAGACACTCAATCTATCGATGCTCAGGTTTCGTACAGTAAATCTATTTTTAAACGTTTCGAACAGGAGCTTAACCGTTGAAAGAACTTACACCACAAAATTACCACAACACTAAATTATTAAATGACTATGAAAAATTTACTGCTACATAATAAATCGGTACTTATGACGGGTGCGAATACAGGAATCGGCAAAGCCGTAGCTTTACTATTTGCTAAAGAAGGGGTAGATGTTTCGTTCATTCATTACATAGACGTTGAAGACGCCAATACAACAAAAGATAAGATCAGAACAATGGGTCGAAGATCAATTTCGTTTGACGGCATATCAGCGACAATCAATTTATTCGGCATATCGTGTCATAAACAGTTGATGAGTTTGGAACTGTCGATATTCTAGTGAACAATGCCGGAACACAGGTTCCTTGTGATAACATGGAAAATATGGATGAAAAAGATATTAGACAGACCTTCGATTCAAATATTATAGGAATGATTTTACTGACCAAAGCTGTATTTCCTTTTTTAAAGCAGGGCTATGCCATCATCAATACCACTTCAGCAACGGCCTATTTAGGGCATGAAGCACTGCTGGACTATTCCGCCTACTAAAGGGGTTATCGTATCCTTTACGCGATCACTCACTTTGCAGGCAAAACCGAAAGGAATCCGTGTCAATGCTGTGCCCCGGGTGAGTACCAACACCACTTACAGAGGAAACCTTCGGAGAGGAAGATGAAGCAAACCGCCCTTGGAACGCAATGCTTCAACGGAAGAAATCGCGGCAAGCTTCCTCTTTCTGGCATCAGAAAATGCATGTCAGGTGACAGGACAGGTCCTGCATCCTAATGGAGGCCTCATTGTTAACGGTTAACCACTTGAATAGAAACGTTTATTAAGCTTCATACAATAATGTATATTAATATCTTTCTTTAAAACTGTTTTTTTTATTAGATAGAAAATCTTAAAAATATAGAAAAGCTCCTTTAAAGTTCAATGATGAGGAAATGTCAATTTGAATCTGAAGTTTATGGTATTCGAGTTTCATTAAAATACCTTTATATGCTGCAGTCTGTATTTCAAACGCAATCTTGGTTGTAATCATAGTCAGTTCCGCTCCATGGGGTTGGTACCGCTTTCTTAATGGGAAATGGATAAAATCCGGCATACGTCTATATTATTTGTATTTTCCATCAAGGAATGCTGATTTGACTACAAACTTTTATAAAAACTTAAATTTTTGTGCCTAAAATTAATATCTATAAGATAATTTAAGCTGCCTACTTAACTTCGAATTCTGTCACATAATGAATATTTATTGGCGTTTATGGCTCCAAATTTGCTGATCAACAGATGTAAATCTTAGCTATATATTTAGATGAATTATTATTTTGCATTTAAATAATAGTTATGATCTAGAACATACCATTGGTTAAATCATTATTATATCTTTGCTCAACAGTGTTGCTAAGGAGTTTAAAATCTCGTCACCAATCCAGTGCAGCAGTCCTAATACAGAAGTCGTCTCGTACATATGATAAAAGAGACAATACGCCTGATCTTCATGACCCGCCTTATATCATCTCTCTAGATTGTTGTCACTAAAATAATTCGGCAACATGCATCATGTAAAGATCTACTTAACATGATGATATTCTTAAATAGATTTCATCTGGCAACATTCTCACACCAACCATAACAAATATTTATGTCTATTAAAGAAGAACTTCTGCACTCTATGGGTGCGACAGAGGAAGATTATAATCCCGGCGATTATATCTTTCGGGAAAACAGCAGTCCGCAATTCTACCATCAGGTAGTGTCAGGCGAGGTAAAACTGAACAATTACAATAGCGAAGGCAAAGAATTTATTCAAAATATTCATACATGCGAAGACGGCATTGCTGAATCCATGCTTTTCACCGATAAGCCATATCCTATGAATGCGATCGCTATGACGAGATGTACCATCATCAAAGTTTGCAAAACATCTGTTCTATCTTATTTAGTTTCAAACCCTGAAATTTATTTAAATATTTGTAGATCCCTTTCAGAGCGCCTTTATCGCAAATTTGTTTTGATGCAGAAAATATCGAGTCACAACGCAGCGGAAAGATTAAAAGAGGTCATTGATTTGATGAAAAGAGAACAAAATCATAATACAAAGCCATTTACTTATGAGGTTCCACTCACAAGGCAGCAGCTGGCATCACTTACGGGACTCTGCCTTGAAACAACCATAAGAACGATTAAAAAGATGGAAAGGGAAAAAACGTTGCGGATTCATAACAGAAAAATTTTTTATTGATAAGATCAGTCTGTGAACACAAGGTAAGGCGTGATATAGGCCGACAACAATATAATAATATTACGAAGTGATATCCAGTTCTTATTAGAAATGAAGGAATTAGTGCTCATGTAAATGTATATGAAGTAAAGTATTTGGAAAAAAGATATACGGAGCATTTATTTATATTGAGAACTTTACAAGAGTAACCCAATATTTAGACACTAACTGTTAGATCAAGTCGTGGCTATTACAATTCAGCTCTAATTTTTTTGTCCTTAAAGATCAAAATCCGGCAATTTTATTTGAGAGTAAAATTTTTCCCTAATAAAGTCATTAATTTATTGACTAAATGTCTACTTAGAAGATCAATTCAAAATCTTCATCCTTATCCTAATAAACTTTGTTAAGTAGATGGTTTCAGGGTTTTTAAAAAAAATTCCGCTATGCTGAAATAATGCAAATGATTCTAATCAGCCAATTCATTTGATACACCCCCCCGCTTTATTATAAATATTGGTGTCTCTTTTTTAAGTGATATTAAAAATCCCCTGTTTAACATAAAACAAAGGGATTTTCATTTAATATGATGATATTGGTGTTTATATGTAGCATTGTTATCATTTAAATCTAAATGAAGAATTGATTTGTCGGAAGAATTATACTAGGTACCTGTTTACGATTCCTTCCATATCCCAGAGATTAAACGGCTTTTTTAGATAATCATTTGCTCCCGAATTCTTTTTGATTTTGACGATGTTTATGCTGGCACTCATCAGGATGATCGGCACCTTTTTGAATTTTTCATTTTTTCGCAGTCTGTTAATCGCTTCTGCACCTCCAATTTCGGGAATAAAATAATCCATTATGATCAAATCTGGCTGAAAACTATTGGCAATTTCCACTACATTATGGGAAATCTGTGAAACCTCCACCTGATAACCGTTCTCGGAAAAGATAATTTTTAATACTTCAAGAACGGCAGCGTCATCATCAAAAATTAATATTCTCTTTTTGTACATAGTTGGCAATTTTTAGATGTTAATTGATAAAACAAGGTTGCATTAACATAAATAAGATCTCAAAGCTATAAAATCTTTCTTGATCTAAGCATGATTTGACCTACCATTTTACAAGTTGTAGTAAGCATTGATAAATTTTTACACTTTTAGGTCTTATGCATAATTTTGATATGAATTAATTAAATCGCTAATCAATTATTGTTAAAATTTGAGCTAATCACTTTGATGCTTGGCATAGAAAAGGTGCTGTATTAAGATAATGATTTTGCATTTTTGAACTGTCAAATCAGAATCAGATAACATTTTCAAATTTTGGGTCTTTTTCCATGGCTTTATTAAGCACCAATCGGTTTTCTTCACCCCATTGTTCAATAGTTAAGATCAATGGTAAGAGTTTTTCTCCAAGTTCTGTGAGTTCATATTCAACTTTAGGAACTTTGGTCTGGAAAGTTTTTTTATTAATGAATCCGTGCAATACTAATTCCTGCAACTGTTTATCCATTACTCTTCTGTCAGCATTTGGAATTTTGCGTTGTAATGCACTTGGACGTTTGAGGTTTTGGGAAATATAATAAACAAGCATCAGTTTCCATTTACCATTCAGAAGTTCTTTGAAAAACTGCAATCCGCAATCAAGCTGAACAGGTGTTTTCTTTTGATACATAAATAATAATTTTGCCGTTGTAAAATTACATGTTTTTTCAACAGGTCAGTGACTGGCAGCATACGCATAAATTTATGCGTAATTGCCCGGTAAAAGAAAGCATTCTACTTTTACACAAAATATAATTATAAACAGACAATGATCAAATTCACGTTTTTAGTACAGAAGCTACCAAGCTTAAGCCTTGAAGAATTTATAGATTATCATAAAAATCAACACGCTCCTTTATTCTGTTCCATCCCTGAGACGGAACTATACGTTAGAAAGTATGTCGTTAACCACCCTATAGCAGCAGAAGGTTTCCCTAAGCCATTATATGATGCTGTAGTAGAAATCTCGTTTGACTCGTTTGAGGATTTCAACACCTTCTTCAATTCAGAAAATTATTTAACCAAGGTTCGTCCCGATGAACCCAATTTTTTTGATAATGAAAATTATATTGCAATGGCAAATAATGAGACAATCATTAAAGCTGGTGTATAAGTAATAACTTATCAATGCCGCACATCTAAACCATTAGTTAGATGTGCGGTACGACCTGAAGATGCAGCTAAAAAATCACCATAAATGCGGGCATTTTTGTGAGATACTTTAAGTTGCCTACTGCTTATAGTATTTGTACGAGATAATCCAAATATCCTTTTTTACTGCCCCTGAGTGGCAGCCTCTCCCTGTCTAAACTATAATAAGGCTTTCTCTTTTGCCTACTTTGAAAAATACCTTTTATGATTTCAAATTTTTCGGAAAACAGGGTATGATAAGACCAGGTGGTGTTCGCAGCGGTGATTAGATTGATAAAACACTGTTCTTTCATCGTACTTTTCACGAAATAAATTGAGGATCATTGGTATAAATTATCAGATAACTGTCAGTAAAGTATTTTACCATTTTTAATTTTTACGATATTATTTCTTTCCATTTTTTTAATTGTGCGGATAACTGTTTCAACTCTTAATGCTGTAAGATTGGCCAGTTCCTGTCTGGTTAAAGGAATCTGAAAGGTGTGTTTTTTTTGCGACATTGAATGAGTTTCTTTAAGATCATCCATCAACATTTTAATTCTGTTTGTAGGATCAGCAGAAGAAAGATTAAATAACTTCAAATAATTTTGATGTAATGTGTTGCTTAAATATTTAAACATATTGATTACAGCATCAGCATTATGATTTATTAGATTCAAAAAATCATCTTTTGGCAATTTGATAATTTTGCATTCTGTTTTAGCATACCCGTTCATAGAATAAGGTTTGTTACTAAATAGAAATGATTCACCAATGCTTTGCCCGTCGGAAAGAATATTTTGAGTAAATTCTTTTCCATCTAAATGGTAGTTATTTAGTTCCACTATCCCGTTTTCAATTTGAAAATAATATTTTGGAGAATCCCCTTCTCTAAATATCAATTGGCTGGATATATAATTCTCTGATTTTGCACCGTGTGCATAGAGCAAACTTTCATCAAATATCATGACTTTGGTTTTTATGATTACACTTGTACTTATCTATTTTTAATTATACAAATTGTAAACCATAATGATATATTTGATTTTCAATAATACACAATTTACTGATATTTAGTTAATTGTGTATTTGGCAAATGCGCATTTTAACAACTTTTGGAACAATCATTCTCCAAAACATAGAGATTATATCTTCAATGATATTGTGTTGTAATCCTGAATATCGGTAAAACGCTCATTCCCGACACCAACAGAGATGATGATTGCCAGTTCCATTTACCGTTAATTACCTCCAGCGCATCCTTTACAGGTTTTACGGTGTTGAGACATTCGTTGTAGGGTTTCTTTTTTGCCATTGTTATTGATGTATTAAATATCCGAAGAACGTTCTGCATTGATTTCATCCATCAACTTAGCAAAAAGCTGTGCCGATTTAATGCGGTCTTCCAGTGCAAAGATATTGGAAACCATAATAATTTCATCAACCTGAGTTTTGTTTAGGAAATCTTCTACCTGCTTTCTAACCGTTTCCTTGCTTCCAACAAACGAATATTTCAGCATTTGATGTAGACTTGGATTTTTCAAAACCTCTTTTAGGTCTTCTGTCATTTCAGTTGGAGATTGGAGCGGTTTTGAATTTCCGGTCAGGACACCAAAAAACATTCTGATGAGTGATGTAAACGAGCGCTCTGCATCTTCATCCGTATCAGCAACGATGATGTTGACGCCGGCGATTGTGTACGGTTTGTTTAAAACTTCCGATGGCTGGAATTCTTCACGATAAATTTCCAAAGCCGTGTGAAGATGGGTAGATGCGAAGTGACTGGCAAAAGCGTAGGGCAATCCTTTCGCTGCAGCCAAATGGGCACTGTCTGTACTTGAACCTAAAATGTAGATAGGCACGTCAACGCCTTCCGCAATCGGAACCCTCACTTTAGAAGTTTTATTTTCTGCTGAAAAATATTCCTCAATTTTTTCCACTTCAGCCGGAAACGAATGCGCGGCCTTCATAAAATCTGAACGGATTGCCTGTGCTGTCGGCATATCAGTTCCGGGAGCTCTTCCCAATCCCAGATCAATTCTGTTGGGATAGAGTTGTGCTAAAGTTCCAAACTGTTCCGAAATCACCAGCGGTGAATGGTTGGGAAGCATAATTCCGCCCGAACCGACTCTTATCTTTTTTGTATTTTCAGCGACATAACCAATTAAAATCGAGGTAGCACTACTTCCCACTGATTCCGAATTGTGATGTTCTGCAAACCAATATCTGGAATAATTATTCTCTTCTGCAACCTTTGCCAATGTAAGCGACTTGTTTAAAGTTTCTTTAAAACTGCTGCCTTCTGAGACAATAGCCAGTTCTAAAATTGAATATGATGTTTTTTTACTCATTATAGTTCTTTATAATGTTTGAATCGTACTTGAAAAAATTAACAGCACAAAGTTACAAAATACAAAGACCTTTACTGGGCGGAAAAGCATTTATCGAAAGCATTGATGAAATGGAGAAAAATGCTACCTCCTCAAAATTGCAGGATGCAATCAATAATCACAAATCTGAGACTGATGTACATATTACTCGTCTTGAAGAAGTTTTTGAAATTTTAGGAGAAAAAGCTAAGGCAGAGAAATGTGATGCAATGGATGGTCTGATAAAAGAAGGTGAGGGCATAATGGAGGAAACAGAAGCTGGTTTTGTTCGTGATGCAGCCATCATTGCAGCTGCGCAAAAGGTTGAACATTATGAAATTGCTTCATATGGTTCTTTAGTATCATACTGCCAATTATTGCAAGAGGAGGAGGCAATGAAAATACTACGGCAGACATTGGATGAAGAAAAATCTTGTGACTCATTATTGACAGACCTGGCAATTTCTGAAATTAATCTTGAAGCTGCTGACGCATAATAAAGTCCAAGTTTAAAAAAAAACAATCTTTTAAGGTTGCTTTTTTATTTTACTGGAAGCTTTTTATGTGATTGACCAGAGCCAGAATTAAATTTCTTAGGATCAACCATTGGGCAACTATCATGAAATAATATTCACAGATTTTAAACTTTTTGATTATACCCTCTTAGAGCTAAATGGTAAATTAGAGCTTGTGAAATATTGTAGCAGACATTATACCTCTATGAAAGGCCACGTGTGATTTACCTCATAAAATTTCTACGTCTTGTGGTGTATGGTTGAAAATCATCTATATTGGAATTAACAATAATATAACCATGAATTTTAGCCAAATGAAACTCTCAAACTATTAGTAACATCGAAAAATGACCGAAGTTATTACTGCGGCGAGTTCAGAACCGGAAAGCATGCATGATACCTACCAAAAAACATTTGCTGGGATAGGCTATACAAATTTCGGTTTTTACATTACTATTGATGACTCGATGCCTGTCGACCTTTATTTAGAACGAATATCAAAATCAAAAACAGTATTCTTTATAGGCGGTGATCAGAATAGGATACGCAGACATCTGGAGAACTCAGCGATTCGCAGTTTACTTAAACAAAAATATCAGAAGGACAAAAGTTTTATCATAGCTGGCACCAGTTCCGGGTGATGTGCATGCCTGAAATTATTACTTGCGAGGCAGAGAACGGAGAGACAATACTAGTGAATGATATAAAACTTGTTTAATGCCAAATTGTATAATAATTTGCGATTTTAATATTAATTGATTTAAATCATAAATATTAAAATTTTTAATTCCTTTTTTTATATAAAATTTTAGCACTCATAAGTAGCTATAGTTATCCGCGAACCAAATTACAATCGATATGAAAAAAAACTTTTTTGAAAGGTTTTCAGACCGTGCTGTATGCTTTACCGGCAGCCCTTCAGCATTTATTATTGCCGCTTTGATGGTTATTATTTGGGCTGTTACCGGACCAGTCTTCAAATTTTCCGAAACCTGGCAATTGGTGATTAACACCGGAACTACCATTGTTACATTCCTGATGGTTTTTCTTATTCAGAAAACACAAAATAAAGATTCAAAAGCAATCCAGATTAAATTGAACGAGCTTATTGCGTCCAGCGAAAAAGCAAGTAACCGTTTGGTTGATATTGAGGATCTAACAGAAGAAGAGTTGGATGAGCTGCACCGATTTTATGAGAAGCTGTCTAAACTCCCGAAGAAAGAAGCGGAGATGGTACGTTCGATCGATGAAAAATAATCTTTTATTTTATTTTTATTTACTAAATATTCTGATATGGCAGAATCCCGAAAAAATAATAGTATCCCGGAGTTATCATTAATAGGCTACAAAAATTTAATAACTGATCTTGAAAATACGGTTAATGAGATCGGTAAAACTCTCATGGATCATAAAGAATCGGTTTCAGTTGCTGAAAGTGTTAGCGCCGGCTTGTTGCAACTGGTGTTTTCACAAGCAAATGATGCATCGGATTTCTTTCAGGGAGGAATCACAGTATACACACTGAAACAGAAAGTAATGCACCTGAATGTTGACGAAAATGAAGCTATGAAATTTGATTGTGTCTCGCCTCATATAGCAGAAACAATGGCATTGAATGTGTCAAAGATGTTTCAGACCCAATGGTCGGTTGCAGTAACAGGATACGCAACTCCTGTTCCTGAATCGGAGCAAAAACTGTTTGCTTTCTTTTCCATAGCATATAATGGGAAAGTCATACGCACAGAAAAGCTTGATCTGCATCCCAGAACGAAGCCATTGAACGCACAACTTTACTATAGCGAATTTATACTCCTAAGCTTGAAAAATGAGATTGATAAGAAACAAGAAAAACCATAAAAATAATATTACTTTCAAACGAAAATCATTATGAAAAATTTACAGCTGAAAAATAAGTCTGTACTCATCACAGGAGCAGACAGTGGGATTGGAAAAGCCATTGCCCTGCTTTTTGCCAGGGAAGGTGCTAATATTTCTTTCATTCACTACAACGATGACGAAGATGCAAAGAAGACTGAACAGGAAATTAAAGATTTAGAAGTACGCGCTCTATCTTTTGGCGGCGACATTAATGACAATAATTTCTGTGAAGATGTTGTATCAAAGACGGCTTCTGAGTTTGGAGGAATTGATATTGTCGTAAATAATGCCGGGACACAAATTCCGGCAGAAAATATCTCAGACCTTAAGGAAGAAGATATCAGGAAAACATTTAACTCTAATATTATCGGGATGATTCTCCTCACCAAAGCGGCGTTTCCATATTTGAAACAAGGCAGCTCGATCATCAATACAACTTCTGCCGTAGCCTATCAGGGACATGAAGAATTGCTTGACTATTCTGCCACAAAAGGAGCGATCGTTTCCTTTACCCG
Organism: Chryseobacterium sp. DT-167; assembly: GCF_058310155.1. Lineage (NCBI taxonomy): Bacteria > Pseudomonadati > Bacteroidota > Flavobacteriia > Flavobacteriales > Weeksellaceae > Chryseobacterium > Chryseobacterium sp. DT-167. The sequence goes on from NZ_JBZEEQ010000015.1 coordinate 21,970, forward strand.
CTCGCTGGCATTACAGGCAAAGCAAAAAGGAATCAGGGTAAACGCTGTTGCTCCGGGTCCTGTTGCGACACCTCTTACCGAGAAAACGTTTGGAGAAGAGAAAGAAGATAAAAGTAAACCACCATTGGAAAGGAATGCAACAACAGAGGAAATTGCCACAAGCTATTTGTTTTTAGCTACCGATGCTGCTGCACAAATTACAGGACAGGTTCTGCATCCTAACGGAGGTTTAATTGTTAATGGGTAATAGATACTATGAACGGAGTCATTATACAATTCTTTCATTGGTACCATCCGGGAAATCTTTGGAATGAATTTATAGAAAAAGCAGAATACTTAAAGGATTTGGGATTTACGGCTGTTTGGTTTCCGCCTGCGGTTAAATGTGAACTGGGAACAGAAGGAAGAGGATATGATGTCTATGATCTGTACGATCTTGGCGAGTTTGACCAGAAGGGAACAGTTGCGACAAGATATGGAACAAAGCAGGAATATTTGAATGCAGTTAAAAAAGCACACGACCATGGGCTGCATGTGTATGCTGATGTCGTCCTAAATCATAGAATGGGACCGGACGAAACAGAAAAAATCACCGTACAGCAGGTAAGTGGGGAAGACCGGAATGAGTACATTGGTGAACCTTTTGAAGCAGAAGCCGGAACAAAATTTACCTACCCGGGAAGGGCTGGCAAATATTCTGAATTCATCTGGGATCACCAGTGCTTCAGCGGAATCGATTGCGTCAAGAAAAACAACGAGGACCTAAAAGGTATTTTTAAGATCCACAACGAAAGCGGGATCGGCTGGAATGACGCAGTCAGCCATCAGTTTGGAAATTATGACTATTTGATGGGAGCAGATGTGGAATTCCGAAATCCGCACGTTGTACAGGAACTGAAAAACTGGATCAAATGGTACATCGATACGACTAAAGTTGATGGTTTGCGTTTAGATGCACTCAAACATATCTCCAGCGATTTTCTTAAGGAATTCATAGATTATATCCGAGAGGAGATAGATGATGATTTCTTTTGCGTTGGTGAGTTCTGGAAAGATAAAGTTGAGAAAATTTACAGTTTTTCAGAAAAGATGAATCACATTTTATCCTCCTTCGATGTTCCACTACACTATAACTTTTTTCGCGCCTCAACTGAAGGAAATAGTTTTGACTTAAGTAAAATACTGCAAGGGAGTTTTCTGGAACAAAATCCTGTGTCGTCAGTTTGCTTCGTCGGAAACCACGACACACAAAAGTTGCAGGCTTTGGAATCTACAGTCGAAGATTGGTTCAGGCCAATTGCCTATACAATCATCCTTCTTTCTGAAAACGGTTATCCATGCGTTTTCTATCCGGATCTTTTTGGTGCGGAATATACAGACAAAAACGAAAATGACGAGGAAGTGAAGATTATAATGCCGAGAATCGAGATTCTTCTAAAATTGCTCGAAGCCAGACAGAAGTTTGCATACGGAGAACAGATCAATTATTTTGATCATCCCAATTGTATTGCCTGGATCAGAAAAGGCAATGAAGAAAAGCAGGGATGCGTTGTGGTTATTTCCAACAGTGAAGAGGGTTATAAAGAAATTGATCTTGGCAAGGAAAGTGCAGGGTTAAGATTTATAGATTTTCTGGAGCTGCGTGAAGATAAAGTTGTTTTAGACGAAAATGGAAAAGGTACATTTTGGGTAAATCCAGGTTCTGCAAGTGTATGGGTCAAATCCGAATAAACTGATTGATTTGAATATTCTTTTAATATAAATTCTACTTATAATGAAAAAGCAAACCTTTTTTTACCAAAACAGTCTGAGTATTGTACTATTAATATTCATGGTGATCTTTCTCATCGGCCAGTTTTTCACAGGCTGGAAAACTGAAAATAAGGAACTGATTGAAGAAGGGCAGGCGGGCCTCGATTTCGGTCAGTACATCCAAAGCGGGCATTTTATCCAGGCCACTTTTGAGAATTGGGAAAGTGAGTTCTTACAAATGATGCTTTATATTCTGCTTACGGTCTCACTGAGGCAGAAAGGCTCAAGTGAATCCAAATCTTTGGAAGGGGAGGAAGATGTAGATAGAGAGCCTGTTGCACATGCCAACTCACCATGGCCGGTGAAAAAAGGAGGGGTTTGGTTAGCGATTTATAAGCATTCGCTCTCTATTGCCTTTGGGATTTTGTTTTTACTGAGTTTCGGGCTGCATTTTTACGGCAGCTGGCAAGATTATAATGTTGACGAACTGATTAAAGGACATCCGGCAATTACTGCAGGCGAATATATTTTTGAATCAAGGTTCTGGTTTGAGTCTTTTCAGAATTGGCAGAGTGAATTTTTAGCTGTTTTTTCTATCGTGGTCTTGTCAATCTGGCTAAGGCAAAAGGGATCGCCGGAATCCAAGCCTGTTGATATGGCAAATGATGAAACTCCATAATATAATGATGAAAAGCATACATTGTACAGTAGAAACTCCAAAAGGTTCCAATGCCAAATATGATTATGACCCTGAACTTGGTGGCTATCTTCTCACGAAATATCTTCCTCTTGGATTTGCTTTCCCTTACGATTTTGGGTTTATTCAAGGAACATTAGGAGAAGATGGTGATCCGTTGGATGTAATTATTATCTCCGAACAAGGATCATTTTCAGGATGTTTAATGGAGTGCCGAATCATTGGTGCTATCAAGGCTCTACAAAAGGAACGAACCGGTAAGCAAGTGGAAAACGACCGTTGTTTGGCAGTACCTGAAGTTTCCGTCGTCTTTAAAAATATTCTTGAGGCAAAACAATTGCCGGATTCTGTTTTGGAAGAGCTTAAAAACTTTTTCATCGGCTATAACAGGCAGGCGGGGAAGAGCTTCAGGCCTTTTAAAATGATCAATTCAAAACAAGCACTCAAAACAATAGAAAAATCATTAAAGGATGCCGATCACTTAAAGAAGATAGAGATTTTCGTTCCGATATTTGACAGCAAAGGAAATCGGTTTTCGGAAGAAATATATAGAAAGATCAAGAAGAAATTAACTGACGATTTCGGAGGAGTGACTGCTTACACCCAAATGCCGGCAGACGGCATCTGGAAGGATAAAAAAGAGAGGGAAATCAAAGATCAGATTATCATTTACGAAGTAATGGTCTCTAAAATAGATAAATCTTACTGGAAAACATATAAGCAAAAACTACAGGAGCAATATCAGCAAAAAGATTTAATTATCAGACAGAGTGATATAGGTTTGCTCGCGTAGTATCCCGCTTTATGTTGTTTGCTGTCCTATATAGTATAAGTTACGTCAATTTATAGTAATATTTAATATTCTAACAAGGTTTTTATGCGTGAAGGAATATTTCTATCTTTTTCTTGAAATTTCATCTAATAACGTGGATATTATGGACGATAAGGAGAAACTGAAGATGAACAACTGAGACAAAGAGTTGATGAGCTTTCGGACTTTATTGAAAATGGTTCAGTACCGTTACATTGGTAATGGTAAAGGTATCATTATTTGGGTCAATCAGGCAGAACTCGACCTATTAGGATACAGTAGAGAGGATATAGGTTTTCTAATTAGCAATTTTTCATAAGGATGCTGATGTCATTCAGGAAATTCTACATCGGTTGACAAGTAACGAAACGCTGCGAGACTTACCTGCCATACTTAAATGCAAAGACGGTTCTGTCAAATATGTTACCATAAATTCCAATGCATGGTTAGGGATCAGACATTTGTGTATTCACGATGCTTCACAAAGGATATTAAACCCTTAGTTGAGGAAGAAAATAGGAAAAATAAACTAATGCGTTTATTAGAAGAGAGCGAAGAGCGTTTAAGGCTTGCTATTGAGGCAACTAACCTTGGAACTTGGACTGGGATTACGAAGAAGGAAAAATGTTTTTTTCTGATCACTCGATGAAGATCCTGCATCTTATTTCAGACCAACTTAATTATAGCGCTGTTTTGGAACTGATTCATCCGGATGATCAGGATTATGCCAATCAAACCATCCGGAATATACGGGAAGGTAAACCTGATAGACATTTCGATCTTGAATGCCGTCTGAGACGATCCGATATCACGACAACACGGGTAAAGATTCAAGGTTCAACATATTTTAGTGAGGAGGGAAGGCTTCGCAGGATCATTGGTTCGATGATCGATATAACTGATATTAAAAAAGCGGAAGCAAAAAATGCAGAACTGGTGACCATCGTTAACTCTTCCCATGATGCTATTGTAGGCAAAGCGCTTAAAGGGAAAATTACAAGCTGGAATTTTGCAGCCGAGGAAATGTTTGGATATACGGCAGATGAAATAATGGGACAGTCAATTTTACAACTTATTCCCGAAGATCGGAAAAAAGAAGAGGATTTCATTATAGAACGATTACAAGCGGGAGAGTCCATAACGTATTTTGAAACTAAACGCCTTACCAAAGCAGGCAATCTGACTGATGTCTCTCTGACTATTTCCTCCATAAGAAAGGATGCTGGCTTAATTTTCGTTATTTCAAAAATTGCCAGAGATATTACCGGTTATTGAGAATGATGAGGCACGTAAAATTCTACAAATTGGAATAGGTACGCCTGCGACCAGAGCATCGATCATTGAAACATTGCCAGAGATTATGTGAAAAGAGATAAAAATCCTTAATACCCACCAAAAAGGTTTGCAGGTTTATGAGCTGGTCTAGGATAAAAAGATTGCTGATGCGGTGATGACGGCGGAATGGGAACTGGCGATGCAAAAGATTGAAAATGGTGAATCGAGTTCCTCAACATTTTAAAAAGAGATGGAGAATTATGCAAAAGAAATAACTCAGGAATTGCTGAATGCTTCAGTTCACCGTGAATACTTACCTGAACTATTTTGTCCCAAATGCAGAAATCACCTGATTCGTGATAATATCGTTAAATGTCCGGATGAGAGATGTGGCTGGCTACAATATCGTAATGTGTGTGGCGTACAATTGAGCATTTCGGACCTAGAAAGCCTATTGGTTAAGGGAAAGACGCCGCTTATCGAAGGAATGTAGAGTAGGTCGGGAAAGATTTTTAATGCTTTTATCATTCTGAATGAACAGGCGGAAACCAGTTTTGCATTTGAGCCGGATACACCAAAAAAGCAGAGATAGTTGCAATTGATGCATCAATACCACAATTAAATATCTTACTATGATGAGTTTTTATAGAAGTATATTGAGTTATGATATATTTACCCGTTGTGCATATTAAATTAAATTTGGTCTATAGCATCTACTCATTTCAAACAATGAATGACTTTTTCTCTTTAATCAAAATGCACAACGCGTAATATTAAAAAATATCTTTTGCCATTAAAAGATATTAATATAGGTATAAGCAGTTCCTCCAGAACTGATTGTAAACCACTCAGCTTCAGAAGCAGATCCTACTTGGTAAGTTGGATAGGTGGCGCCACAACTTGAGATGCCTATCTGGAAACTGTCATAAACAGTATTAGGGCTTGCATTATCTCTTACATCAAATGCAAAGAATCTCCAGTCCGTCGTAGGGGAAATACTTATTACATTGGGATGATTGTAAGGTAAAACTGCAGCAGGAGTAGTAGCAGACATTCGCACAAGAAAGTCATTGACAGCGGGACTTGCGGCATTGGCTGTGTAATATTTCTCATAGGTAGCAGTTGTAGTCGGTGGAATCGTAAAATTTCCACTTGATAAAGTGTTACCCATGTACAGTTCGGGTACACAGTTGGTAACATGATTAGCTCTAAGTCTTCCTGTCAATTTATAAATCGTGTAGTTATTGATTACTAATGTACTTTGCTGCGCAAAAGCAGAGACACTTAAGAATAAACCAAAGATTGGAAATATTTTTTTCATGTGACTTATTTTAAAAGATGTTAATGTAGCTGTATGTTATTCCTCCTGATGAAATTTTAAAAAATTCCGCATCTCCATAGGTGGTTGAGATATAACTGTCCCCTAACCAACAACTGTTTGTTCCATCCCCTAAGTTTCCATTATAATAGGTTTCAGGTACACTTGTTCCTCCGGATGAAACAGGTACACTCGTTCCTGCGAAATACATTTGGAATTTAGTATGTCTCCAGTCAGTCATTGTCGCAATAGCACCAGACGGTATTAGTGTAGGATGACTGGGCACTCTTGGAGTTGCAGGATTAGTAGCACTGGTTTGCACAAGGAAGGATGTTATACCGGTCGCAGAGGCATAGGACGACAATCCATATACAGTCCCTGCAGGAACAACCAGCTCAGTCGGTACTGCAGGTGCGGAAATACTCACCATCGGGTAACATGTACCTAATGGAGTAGCTAGTAAAATTCCGTGAAAATCATACGCTGAATAGTTGCTTACAGTCAACTTGCTTTGCTGGGAACTTAGCAATCCTGAACTGCCAATAAATAAAGCTAAAATTATTCTTTTCATAGCAGATTGGTTATAGTTTTACATTATTTCTTATCTGTGCAGATTTTTTCTCGTTGATCTGAATTGCCCAAACGAGTATCGCTGAAATATCACCATTTGTTTTTCTCTGAATTTCATCTTTGGAGACACCCGTTGACTGTATTAATTCTATTGCAGAAGGCAAAAGTATTTTCTTTCTTCTATCGCTCAATTCCGCTGAACCAGAACGTTTCTCTTCTTCTGTAGGCCTGTTAGCCGGATCTCCAAGACTTTTCATTGCTCGGTCAAAGTTTTGCATTTCTGTCGTTTTCATAGATTCGACTGTATTAACTGCAGTACTCTCGTTCGTACAGGATAATAAAGTTATTGATACAATAACTGTAAAAAATAGTTTTTTCATAAGTAAATAAGATTTGATTGTTATAAAGATTTTATGTTTTTGAGCTAGAGCCATGTTGGATTCGTATTGTTTAGACATTAAAGGCATAACGGTAATTTACTATTTCTACAATGTTCCATATATTATTACTCGTGTATTATGTGAATTATTATATGATGCAATTTACTTTATTTAGATGTATGTAATGAATTAATATATGTACCATGTGGGAATTATTTATAAATTTTTACCTAAAAAATATATTTTTTCAATGAATTTAATGATGGAGCCTTTCATGGAAAAATCATTAAAGCATTTTAGAGACAGGGAAAATAAAGGTGTATTTCACTAATGAAAAAGTGAATTATTTTGATGCAAATATTTGAAAAATTGATGCGTAATTTTTTATAAAACCCAATTTCCATGTAGGAATTGATAAATTATTACGTCCGTAATTTTAATAAACACTTTAACTCTATGGTAAATTATAAGCTGGTTTATTATTATAAATCTACTTATTGGAGTTGCTAACTTTGTTAGGACACAATTCTTATACTTTTTAACTTTAAGATTATAAGAAAGATCAGAAAAAATTGCAGTTTAGAAATGCAGTTTAGAAATCGAAGATTCGACGAAGTCAATTTAAGATCCAAGCAGTATCTAGCGAGGCAATGTATCCTTGGTGGCAAGAATTGGGAATTTACAAAGAAAAATTTCATTACTGTGGACAACGTAAATTCCTGCCATTCTTAAAACACCCATTTCTTGTTTACAAAGCAGAAACACAGGAAAAATTATAGCGGGTATTCCTGCGTTCCAAAGACCGTGAACTTGCAATCGATATTTACACAAACTACTTTTTGATACACGTTCGGGCGAAGAAAATATTTTGGAAATAGCAAAGCATACTACAGGTGATTTAGATTTGGTAGGCTTTATCGTTATGGCGAAAACAAAAAAGTAGATAAAGCATTGGATGAATTAAAGCTTCACGATTAAATATCTGACCCCAAGATAGGTATGAGAAAATAAAATAGAGTTGAAACAGGGAGTAATAGAGTTGATTATTTATCTTCGTAATATGAATGACTCTTTTAAATTAGAAGTAGCCTACAATATTTCCATTTCAAATGTTTGGCAGGCAATGACTGAGGTTGAACTGTTGAAAAAATGGTATTTTCCACAGATTATACATTTTGAGCCAAAGGTCGGAGCGGCTTTCCTGTTTTCCGATGACGGCTCACACTATCAGAAAGAATGGAGAATTTCAAAGATTGAAAATAACCGTTTACTGGCCCACAGCTGGTCCTATAAAGGATTTCAGGAAAGTTCAGAAGTCATTTTTGAATTGTTTAAGCATAATGAAATGACTATTTTACGATTGACACATACGGGGTTGGCTAGCTTTCCGGTCGATCCGCATTTTGCCTATCAGCGATTTGAGCAGGGTTGGGAAATGATACTTGGGCGAAATCTACATCGTTGCCTGGAATATCAGTCAGAATAACGCTTACTGAATATATCAGCCAACATCATATATTTATAGATATTCAGGAGTAAGATCTTTATCACCAGACCCGCAAGTGATTTCGAAATACACATCGCATAGGGAAAAAGTTATCAGCGTTTTCCAGACAACCTAGGTAAGACTTTAGCATCAGTTAATCCAATAATGCAAGAGCTAGATGTTAAGTCTCGTACGGCAGGGTAAACCAAAATGTGCTCCCTTCACCCTCAATACTTTCAGCGCCAATCTGCCCGCCATGGCGGGCTATAATGTCGGCACTGATGTACAGTCCTAGTCCGAGTCCAGAAGCCTGTACACCTTTTGAATCGACTCTGTAGTAACGCTCAAAAAGGTGGGGTAACTTATCTGCCGGAATACCCGGACCTGTGTCCCTAAGTGAAATCTTTACGGAATCAGATCTTTGTTCAATCGTCAGGAATATTTGTTTGCTGTTGGGGGCGTATTTAATGGCATTGCTTATGAAATTAATGAGGACCTGCTGTATCCGGTTCTCATCCGCCACAATTTCAAGGTTTGTCCCGCCTTCAATCAATAATTCATGAGTGTCCGCCTGCAAAACATGTGCACAGCATTCGTTCACCATATGTAGTACATTAAACTTGCTTTTGTTTATCATTACCATGCCTTCATTAACCCGTGTGACATTCAGCAGTTCTTCTACCAGTACGGAGATCCTATCCATGCTTTTATTGCATTGTTCTATGAGTCTGGGAAATAATGCTGTTGGACTGGTCTTCATCCGGTCCAGGAGCTGTAAAGCAGCTTTTAAACTGGTAAGAGGTGTTTTCAGCTCATGGCTTGCAATCGAAAGGAAGTCGTCCTTTTGCTGTTGAAGTTCTTTATAAGCAGTGATGTCAGTGGCCGTACCCAACAGCTTTTTTCGGTTGCCATTGCTATCATAATGCACGTTCCCCTGCAGACGTACCCATCGTACAGAGCCATCTGCAAGCAAAATACGGGTTTCATAAAACAGTTTTCCTGTTTCCTTAGCGATAGCATGGGCTTCATTGCTAAGATGAGTATCCAACGGATGAAAGGTGGCCAGAACCTGCGCTCTGGAAACCGGACTGGTAACTGCGAAGATCTCATCAAAACGTTTCGAGCTTTTTAAAGTCTGGTCTGCGTAGTTTAATTCATAAGTTCCTATTTCAGCTGCTTCAATAGCAAGGCGGCTACGTTCCTCAATAATTTCAATCTCATTTCTTGCGATCACTTTATCCGTCACATCATTGCCTACGACCATAATGGATGTTACTGCACCTCTTAAATCCGTTACCGGTTCATAAACGAAATCGACAAACACAGTTTCATCCGTTCCATTTCGGTGCAAAAAGAGCTCGTGCTCTCTTCCATGGAATGCAATTCCGGTGGCAATCACTTGCTGCATGACTGGCGAATAGATCTCAGCTGCTTCGGCAACACCCTCCCAGATCACCCGCTGTTCCAATTGTTCCCGGGTCTTACCGACCAGTTCCAGATAGCCGTCGTTCACTTCAGTAACCATCAGATCCTCGGTCCGAATTACGCATATGGCAACGGGTGCCTGTCGGATCAGATTACGGAAGCGTGCTTCGCTAAGCAATAACTCATTATTGGATTCTGCCAGTTCTTCATTGGTTGTCACCAGCTCTTCGTTAAGTGCTGCCAATTCCTCATTTACTTCCTGGAGCTGCTGTTCAACAAGTTTTAGCTGGCTGATGTCAACACAGGAGCTGATATATCCGGCAAAAGTCCCGTCAGAAAGAAACCTCGGTGTACCCTTTTTCAGCAGCCAATGGTAAATTCCGTCAGCTCCGAGCAGTCTCATCTCAACACTGTAGGAAACCTTTTGGGCATAAGCCTGATAATGAATATCAAGGAAATTCTGCTTGTCTGACTGATGAATAAGGTCATGCCATCCCATTCGTATCAGCTTTTCTGCAGTTCTGCCGGTGAGCTGTGACCAGACCTTATTGAAATAAATCAGCTGTTCTTCCTGATCACGTACGGCTATCAGCACATCCGTATTATCAGCCATAGATCTGAAACGCTCCTCACTTTCGGTTAGTTCTTTCACACGGTCTTCCACGATGGATTCCAGCTCAAGGTTTATGCGGGAAAGTTCTTCTCTGCCAGCGTGGAGCTCTTCATTGATCGATGCCAGCTCCTCGTTCGATGCGGCAAGCTCTTCATTGAGGGATTGCTCACGGATAAGCAATTCCTTATTCAGGGCCGCCTCTTCAAGCATGCGTCTGTTTAGGTAGCGCTCGGTTACGTCAGTAGCAGTATGCAGTATAGCCATTACCAGACCGTTATCGTCCTTTATAGCACGGTACTCAAAATCAAAATAATACGTGTCCAGTACTTCGTTTACTATTATTTCTGCGGGAGTATCCTTTCCTGAAATGGTTAGACCTTCGCGCCATGCCTTTGCAAACATTTCCGGAAACGGCTGATCAGTAAGTTCAGGCATTGCCTCTATAAGACCTTTGCCTATAACCTCAGGACCGCGCCCCCAAATATTTAACATAGCCTGATTTGCAAATGCAATTTTCGCATCTTCTCCGACATGTACTGCAGTGGCTGCATTGCCAGCAGAAAGCACGGTGATTATCTGTTCAAAGTTTAAGATTTTCACTTGATCAATCATAATGACAGTTCGGGTTGAGAATTTAAAATATGCAAATAGGGGAAATTATACCTATTTTCAGTGTCAGTTAATGTTTCAATTATTGTTCCATTAAGTGCCATCTCATAAAAATCTTTAATAATCGTGGTATTTAAAATAAGACCATTGTCTCAATACGATTATTCTTTTAACTTGTCGATGAGGATTCAATGTGAATAAAATTCGCCTTTTCTGCGATGAAGCCGTTTAAGTTAGGAGAGTAGTTTTACAGGCAGGATTTTTGAGGAAATAATTAAAACTTCTATGTATCATTTGCAGTTACATAAAAATTGCAGATTAATACTGCACAGTGCGTTTCGAAGTTTAGGTATTTTTTTTAACGACATCTACCAGATGATCAATATCAAAGGGTTTTTCAATATAGTCGTCAGCTTTGCATTGCTCAGCCTTTTTAGATAATTCAGGAGAAGTGGACGTTAATACGGCTGATACGTCTTCTGTTTCGGGATCGGACTTTAATTCTTCAATTACCTCAGTTCCTCTTTTATCTCCTTTAATATATTCATCCACAATAACTACATCAGGATTGATCTCGTCAATCTCGTCAATCGGCTCTGTGGTTAATGACGGAATCACCCCGTACCCTTCAGTAGTCAGGATGTGATCCATAAGCTCTAATGTCTGTTCATCATCCTGAATAATCACTACTTTTTTCTCCATATGTCATTAATTTTTTTGTAAATGTATGAAAAAAATGATCGCAAGTAACGGCCTAGCTTACATCTGTCGAATCATAAAATGGATTTTAGAGTTTAAGCCCTGAACAACAAATCGTAGACTGACGGTATGCAGTCTTTTAAACGGACATAATCAACCGTATCCGTTTATCCAAAGTTGATACGCATCAGAAGTTTTTACTATGGAAGGCTCTGGTACAATTTAGATAAACAATAAGTAATTTGGAAATTTAGATAGTTTAAAGTTAAAATAGCATTCTTATCAATAGCTCCAATATTAGTAGATTTGTTCCTATAAATTATTATACATTTTTTTATCTGCCGTTTTCCGATCTGATAACACTCAGCGTCTGTTGAGTAATACCGAGATAAGATGCGATGTCCTAAAGGCACTCGCAGAAGAATACCGGGCTAATTCTGAAGTAAAATTTCATACCTCTCCTGCGCTGTCTGGAATTTTATTGAGTACCGTTGATGTGATATCTGTTTAATAGCGGATACCGCTAGAATGCGTGATAAGCGCTGAAGGAGCGGATTTGTGTCGACATAATCTTCAAGCAAAGTAAAATCAATGCTTCTAATGATGCTGTCTTCCAATAAGACCAGATTATAAGGGTAGTATTCATTTGAAAAAACGTTCTGCCGATATTATTGGTCATTCAAAGCGTCAACAAAGACACATCGTTCCAAACACTACTTCCGAAAGCCAACATACAAGATCAACGGAGGAAGTGAATAATTTTGATGAAGAAATCAAGGAGGACGATTTCAAAAAACAAATTCCGCAGGAAGAGCTGGATGAAATTTTCAGTACCGTTAAAGTTGATCTTCAGGAAGAGGAAGAAGAATGTAACAGGTACGAAGTTGCTGATGGCGATGCCGGTTTTGCACAGGGGGTTACCTTTGAAGAACTTGGAATCGTGGGGATGGTACTCAGACAAGAGACTGAAGATCCTTCCTTGCAAAAAGAAGCGGCAGACACAGTTCACAAAATGAAGGGAACCGAACTCTACAGCCTTTTGGAAAATTCGACTGAAGACGCTTCACGGCAAATCGCCGAGCTTCTGGACAAGAGGCTGTCACTAGAAGTAGATTCCGGTTCTTCCGTTTGGCGGAAAAAAAAGATCTCAATGATTTTGATATTGGGGAATTCGTTTGACACAGTTCTCCTTTACAATACATAAGCAAAAATATTTTATTCCTCTCTGCAGAAACCAGCAGTAAACTTTTAAAGTAAATTGGTCTATAGTCGCATCACAAGGATGAATTCTTCATTAGGATCACTAAGCTTAAAGTAATGATTAAAGAGAATCTGGAAAAGCAATGACCAGAAATGCTAAAACGACATGTGCAATTGCACCGAAGCGCAGCAAGAAAGAGGTGAAAGGTATTATAGCAGTAATACAGTGTGGTTAATGCGTATTGTAATAATTTTATTTATTGACGTATATTTTTGAAATATATTATAAAATATGTTGTTTATTATATTAAAATAACAAAAATAATAATAAATTTTTGTGGTAAAGTTATTTCGCGTGGTTTGATATTTGCATACATAATTAATAATGACAATTAACAATGATCTACTAATATCTTACGGTGCTACATTTGATGATTATAGAATTAATCACACTATTTTTTACGAGGGTACTATAGCTAAATTCTATTTCCAAATTGTAGATGGTACCGTATCACTCAATAATTACCATGAAGATGGAAAGGAATTCACACAGAATATTATATCGGACGGACAAAGTTTTGGTGAATCTCTACTTTTTAGCGAACTACCTTATCCAATGAGCGCAATTGTAAGAACAAATTCCACTATAATTAAGTTGCCTAAGACTAAATTATATAATTTACTAAGTCAAAATATTGAAGCAAACTTTAGTATGCTTAAATGTCTATCCGATAGGTTGTATTATAAATATAAAATGCAGCTGGGTATTTCTTCCAGTAGTTCACTATTTAAATTACAAACATTGTTAGACTACTTTAAAGACTTTAGTAATAATACTGCATCATTCTCTTATCTAGTTCCACATACCAGGCAGCAATTGGCTAATTTAACAGGCATGCGAGTGGAAACAGTAATCAGAACCGTTAAGAATATGGAAAAGGAAGGGCTACTTAGGCTAATAAATGGGAAAATATACTATTAAATAATCATTTTAAAGACTAAAGAACAACTTTAATAAACACATCATTATATATATATTAGACATCAGAATTTTATAGTTCTGATGTTTTTTTATGCCTTAATATTACTAACCTAAGCTAATCCAAAGAATTCCAAGAGACTGTAGCTGTGTAAAAAGGCAGACGTCTCTTTTCAGTATTTGTTCATTAACAACAATGAAACGGCATCATTTCTATCTAAAACTCGTGCTTTTTATGTCAAAAAACAGAAGTGTAAGACCATTAAGCGCTAAGAAATTCCATTGAATGTCAATTGATTAGTGCCGGTTGATAGCCCCGATACATTTGTTTCCAAGCCTACACAAAGCAGGTAATAATTAAAAATTAGTCTGTTTTAATTATGGAAAAACAAAGAAAAAAGCTGGTACTCACCTCAATGGTATTATTGGCTGGTATAAGTTTTGATGTTCGTAGATATGCTGATATGCTATTTTCCGTTTTCTGCCCTGATGACACTAAGTGTCTGCTGGGTAATCCCGAGATAGGATGCAATATGCCCTAGCGGGACGCGCAAGAGGATTCCCGGATAGTTTTGAAGCAGAATATTATACCGTTCCTGAGCGGTTTGAAATTTTATTGAATGGAGCTGATCTGAAAGCTGCTTGATAGCGGACACGGCCAGAAAACGTGACAAGCGCTGAAGTTTTGGGTCTGTGTCCACATATTGTTCAATCAGGGCATAATCAACCGTTCTAATAACACTGTTCTCGAGAAGCATCAAGTTGTAAGGGTAGTATTGGTTTAGAAAAACATTTTCAATAGGCGTATAAATTGAGCACTCCTGAAGAAAATGATGGGTAATATCTTTACCGTCTTTCAGATAATATAACCGCATCAAACCACTTTCAAGATAGAAAAATTTCTTTGAGTTAGTTCCCTCGGCGAGCAGCTCATGACCTTTCGGCAAATCCTCTGTTTCAAAAAGATGATCTAGCAATGTGATCAGATCATTGGGTAACCCAACGTTTTTTTTAAGATAGTCAATCAGTTTCATCTGTTTTTTATTTACTATTTGAAAATACGGTGATTGAAAAATATAAACCCTGCGTCTGATCCTGCAGGACCTATATTCACAATGTACCGAAGCAATAATCTGTTCCGCTAAGGTAATATATTTCATAATATCTCCTCAACTTATAGTTCAGCTGCAGTCAGGTTTTAAAGAAATAAATCGTTAAGGCATCCATTCTGTTTACTCAAAAATGTCAGTTACAAAGCGGTTGTTTTTCTCAACATGTTCTTCCCAATGTTTTAATGAAGTTTCGAAATCTGAGTCGATTATCTCCTGATAAATTTTAATCAGTGTCTCCCGGACTGCCGGAGCCATATATTTGCCATCGCCACAGAGATAAATAGTTGCCCCGTTTTGAAATAGCCGCTTTACCTCTTCCTTGTGTTTCCAGACACTGTGCTGTACATATGGCGTATCGATGTCAGGTATCGTCGAAAAAGCAGGAAGGACACGGACTACATTTTCTCTTTCCCAGTTTCGCAATTGGTCCTTATAAAGGAAATCTATATTTTCTGCACGGCATCCAAAAAAGAGCAGCATTTCTCCTACGGGTTCCCCGTTTGCTTTTTGAATAGCCCGCTCCTGGATAAACCCTCTGAAAGGCGCTATACCGCTGCCTGCACCAATCATAACTAAAGGCTGGGAAATATCCTCAGGAAGATGAAATGCTTCTGGCGATGGCTGTACTTTCACAGTAATTCCCGATCCAACGGGTAGCTCAGCCAAATAACCGGATGTTGTACCTTTATAATTTCCCAAACCGGAAAATGCTGGCGCATTTGTTACTGCTACCGTTAAAGTACAATGGTTTTTGTTCCATAAAGGAGATGAAGAAATAGAATAACGGCGCGGCTTCATTGCAGGCAACATTTCTAAAAATACCTCAAACGGCACTTCGCAGGCAGGATTGAGCTGCAAAAGATCCGTAAGGCTAAGTCTTTTGTTTAATACCTCACTTTTATAGGTCTCATCGCTGGCATATTGGGCTAATCTTATTCTCTCCGGCGGGCATAGTGTATACGCGGTTAGCTTATCAATCTGCTTTTGAGTAGCTACTTGGTTCAGCTCAACGTACTGGCTGATCAGATCGCCTGCTTTTACGGGATAACCTTTAGGGAGTGGTGTGTTTATATTGTCCGTCTTGACAATAACCTGTGTATCATAATCTAAATGAAATCTTTTCAATAAGGCTGTAACTTTATCTTCCGGATTTAGCGGCAATACAGACAGATAGTCACCACTTCGATAGGTCATACCGTCTGGTAATGCGATCTCCAGATGTCGCTTTGAACGTGCATTTGGTATGTTCATTTCAACCAGTTCTTCATTAACGATCACAATGCCACGTTTCATGTCCGGTTCATTTAAAATACTTGACCTTACATCGTTTACAACCTCTATTACATAGCTGCCTGCCTCTTTTATTGTATTTACCTGTAAAGAAAAATGATTAGCAAGATCCGGCCAAAGCGATTCGTACCATCTGTCAAAGTCTCCAAACAGATCATGCTTTGCATCCGCTTCGCCACGGGACAGTAACCGGTTTGCTCCCAACTCATTTAAACGATGGTCTATGTAAGTCGGTATTGCCTGGTACGTTTTATTCCAATCTGTATTTCCACACCCAAATACAGCATACTGAACGCCTTGTAAACTATTATCCTGCTTGGATTTCAGCCAGCTGACAAATTTTTTGGCATTATCCGGTGGCAGACCTTCATAAGATGCGGTTACAATAATCACTGCTCCGGTTGTTGGAAGATTTTCCGTAAAGCTGTCCAAAGTAGCCATTTTTGCATCATAGCCTTGTGTGGTTCCATCTTTTGTGATTCGGTAGGCAAAATCCTGACACGTTCCGCTATTGGAGCCAAATAAAACCAATAATGGTGTCTGATGCGCCTGAAAGTTTGCTGTTACTTCAGGTGCTGCTACAGTATGCTTGGAATCAGTACAAATAGCAGCAGGATCAATACCTTTTTCATTACGTTTTACAGCTTTTATAAAAAAGCCATTGGGTTTCAGTGTTAGGGACTCCTTTATCTTTAGCTGGTAGCCGGGATCGGTTTCATGTAAGTCAAAACGCTGAAGGATCATTGCCAGTACAAGGGTAGCCTCTTGCATCGCAAACGGACGACCGATGCAGGCACGTTGACCATTTCCAAAAGGTTTATAACTTCCGGGTGACATCTTGTTGGTATTTTCAGTATCAAACCTTTCAGGTTCAAAAGCTTCTACATCGCCTTTCCAGGATTTACTGCTTCGGTGCAGAGAAGGCAAAAGGACCAGAATTGCGTCTTCTTTTTTAATTTCATACTTGCCTCCGATTATAGTGTCTTCGTAAGGACAAAGTCCGAATAGGGGAGCGGTCGGCCATAACCGAAGACTCTCTTTTAGAACCTGATCTATATATTCGAGCTGGCTAAGATGCTCAAAACGAGGTGTGTTATTTCCCAGTACTTTATCTACTTCTGCCTGCGTTTTTTTTAGCTTATCAGGATTTTTCAATAATAGATGAATGGCAAACGATAGCATACCGCTGGTTGTCTCATGTCCTGCAATAAGGAAGGTCAACATCTGATACGTGATGTTCCGGTCATCGAGACCTTCTCCTGATAAAGGATCTTTACCTCGCAGCATCAAGGATAGAAGGTCATCAGGCCATTGTTCTGGGGGTAACTTCCTGCGCTCGGCAATAATATCAGTTGCTACGGTATTCAACAGGTTGATTTCCTGTTCGTAATTCCTCCTTGTAATAAGCAGTAGCCTGTTGATGATGGGCAAACGTCTGACGTAATGACTTGCTTCCTGTAGTGCATGAATCATAGCACCTACAAAAGGATGCATCTCTTCATTGTAAAAACTGTTGAAACGGAAATCAAATGCACAAAGCGCTATGGTATCCAGAGTAAGCCTGGTCATATTATCCGGCACATCCAATGATGTTTCCGGCCCTAATCTTTCCCATTTAAGCAGCAATTGCTCCGCTATATCAAGCATTTGCGGAAACATGGTTTTAATTGCGCCCGGACCGAATGCCGGAACGAGAATCCGGTGTGCTTTTCCCCAGTTGCTTTCTTCTGTATAAGCTGTAAACAGTCCATCACCTCCAAAGTCTCTTATTTTTTCAAGGGGCTTATGGACTTTCTTGTCAAACCGTGATTCGTCACAGACTTCGGTTACCAGGTCCGGATCCGAAATTACTACTGCTGTCTGATCTCCAACCTGGAATTTAAATATGCTGCCATAGGTATCAGCCAGCCGCATTAAACTTTGCACAGGTGCATCCGCATCTAAAGCCAGAACATTTTTTATAATAGGGTATACTTTGGGCTGAGGTATTTGCTCGATCATCGTTTTCTTTTTATCTTACATAAAGATGAGGACATAAAAGGACTTATTTTTTAAGATATCTTAAAAAATAATAGAGCTATTGGGTTAATCTGCTCAAAATTGTTTCTTAAAATAATGAGAATTGAAAGAGATCACAGCCTCTCGAAAAAAGGAATTGAATACATACTAAGGAGCTCTTGACGTTGAATCTGTACTTTCTGTTTTAGGAAATGTACTGCTAAGAGTGTCAAAATACAACACTCAGAGAAGGCATTGACTTCGTCGAATCTTCGATTTCGGCTTTAGTAAATTTAACCATAAGAGAGTATCAAAATTTAATGTCTAATCAATTTAAAAATGTAGCATAAGGAGTGTCTAAATTTTGTCTCAAAAATAGTTGCAAGTTCACCTGATGATTACCAATATTATTTACCTGATCATGCCCATCTCAAAAATCTGGTCGATGAAGCGAGACGCAGCATCAGCAATCTCGAGAATGGAATTCTTAAGTTCAATCGATAAAAAAACTTCCCCGAAGGGAAGCTAAAAACACAAATGATGAAAAAATTATCCTATTGAATAGGATGTTATAAAGATAACTATTTTTTAAATAAATCACAATGGGCCAGCTAAGTTTATTCGATGTGGAAGAATTTTATGAATTTCCAAAAGACCTTTTGGAATACAAGGAGAATTTTCTGAGCAGGGAAGAGGCGATGGATTAAAAGACCATCTGCTTCAAACCGCTCCATGGGAACAGCGTACTCAGAAAATGTATGATAAGACCGTCTTAACACCGCGACTAACGGCCTGGTATGGCGATAAGAACAAATTATACGAATCGGCTGATAATAATACATCAGGTACCAATCCCTGGATCCCGGAGCTGTTATCCTTGAAAGAGCGAATTGAACAAGAATTTGGTTATAGGTTCAATAGGGTACTATTAAACCTCTATCGTGACCACAATGATTCAGTAGCCTGGCACAGGGACAAAGAAAGCAGGTATGGAGGCGTCCTGTTATTGCATCCATCAGCCTTGGACAAACCAGAAGCATCGATTTCAGAAAGAAAGACCATCATCAAAGCAAATATAACCTGCCACTCCCAAATGGTTCCTTACTCATTATGAAAGGGGATCTTCAGGAAAATTGGGAACACCGGATTGCTAAATCTACCGTGCCAATGAAGGAACGGATTAATCTTACATGCCGATTGATCAGTGAAGCATAACGAGCTGAAAAAATCTCTAACATTTTAGAGCAGACCGATATTTCTTTCATAACCGACTAAGGTAGCATGTCAATGCGCTAATGTGAATAATACTATGAATTTAAGAGTTCGAATCTAATAAAAGCGACCAATATGCTCAAATCATGGGAAGTTGAAAAGGTAGTATCAGTTTTGAAAATTTCAAGATTACTTCAATTGCTATTTCACATGTTGCTATTTAATTTCTAAATCAATAAAATTATTTGTTCATCGAGTTTAGATAAGGATTACATTTTTTGTGCGTTCAAATCCTTATATTATATAAGTATTTTGTACGGGAATCTCAACAAATATGGTAGGCCGCTAATTGCGTAGCATACCCATATTTGTTAAGTCCTTTAAAGAGCAGAGCTCCGTGATATTACTTATGATTTAATATCAATATGAGCTTTTGCATTGGGATCTTTTTGAAAATCTTTTTGTAATTGTTCCCAACTGTTATCATTGGGATCCATTGCAGAATGGATGTAGGCCAAAATAGATTCGCAGACAAAAGCAACACGCTCCGGATTTTCATCAGATGTTTCAGCAACATCCCATCCGGAAATACCGCCGTAGATATGTTCCGCACCAAATACAGTCAATAAACTTTTACTTCCGGGACTTTCATAATAGGCATCCGCACGCCAATTTTCAACGTCGGAAAAATTGAGGTTGATATCTTTGTCACCGTATATGACAAGTGTAGGAAGAGACATCTTTTTGTAGTTGATCCCTTTTAAGATAGGATAATTGGTTAAGGCAAAATCTCCGTTAAGACCTTCCGGACTTCCAGGTGCGCCGATCATTACTCTGGCTTTTAATCTTGGATCGGGCAGACTTATTGTCTCTCCGGTACTATTGTCCGTGACTTCAGCACCTGCGAGCATTCCTACGGTAAGCGCACCAAGTGAGTGGCCGATAGCAGATACCTGAGATTTATCGGCACGGTTTTCCAAACCCGGAACCGTGGTTAAGATTTGGTCAAGATTGTCAAGAATAAAATGAATGTCTTTTGCTCTTGATTTCAAAAATAAACGTCCTTCAGGACCAGTATGATCAAGACCTAAGAGTTTGGAATCAGGATGCGTTGGCTGAATTACAATGAAGCCTTTTGAAGAGAAGAACTCGGTCAAAGGTGCTAATCCTCTTAAGGAAGAAAGATAGGTTGAAGGACCGTGACCATGTGAGAAAATTACGATAGGAAGATGATCTCCATTGACAGGCGCAGATATCTTAAGGTGCATCTCCGCAGGTCTGTCGGAAACAGGTATTACTAGAGGACTGTAAGTCATAACAGGATTTGTATTGAATCCAATAATTGAAGTTTGATTTTGATTTTGCATCGTGTAAATATTTTAGTTTAACAATACACAAAGGTTGGTATATTTAGGCATTCTCACGTAGCTTAAATGAGGATTTGCGTAGCCAGAATGAGAATGGTATTTTATACTATTTAAACTGATTTCCAAAATAAAAGAGAAACAATTCCGCCTATTTTTGGAATTTATTTCTCTTTAATCAAAACTATCGGTGTTAAATATTGTACTGAAGATTGTGACGTCATTTATTAATTATAGTTGTAAGTCTTGACAATTAAGTAAATGAATGTCTGAAATCTACCGGAGATATTTGGGTCTTTGTTTTAAACAGTTTGCTAAACGACTGAGGATGCTCGAAACCCAAATGATAGGCGATTTCTGAGATTGTGAGATCGGTTGTAGACAAGAGCTCTTTCGCTTTTTCAATCATTTTATGGTGTATGTGTTGTTGCGCATTTTGTCCGGTTAACGAACGTAACATATCGCTGAGGTAACTTGGTGACAAGTTTACAAGTTCGGCGCAATACTGTACAGTAGGAATACCGTGAGTAGAAGTCTTCTCATGATTAAAATAGTCATCCAGTATCATTTCCAATTTTTCGAGTAGACCATTGTTTACCACTTTTCTTGTAATGAACTGGCGTTTGTAGAAACGACTACAGTAATTCAATAATAATTCGATTTGTGAAATAATGACATCTTGACTGAAATCGTCAATGCGGCTGTTTAATTCATCAAGAATAATATCAAATACAGAGAGGATAGTGCTTTTTTCTTTATCAGATAAATGCAATGCTTCATGAGTAGAATATGAAAAATAACCGTACTCTTTTATCTTTTTTGCCAAAGGGTATGATAACAGAAAGTCAGGATGAATCAGCAGGACATAACCGGATTTTTTAATTTCATCCGGGCTTTCAAACAATTGGTTTGGGGCAGTAAAAATTAAGCCGCCCTCGCTAAAGTCATAATGATTTTGACCATATTTAACTATGGATGACATACTTGTCTTGTACGCTACTTTATAGTAATTGAGAACCATCATATTAGGAAGTTCATCCGAGACTATATTGACGTCATCAAGATTGATCATGCTTATCATTGGGTGCAATGGCTTTGGTAGCCCTAAAGCCCTATGGAAGTCATTTAACGAATCAAATTTTCGGTGGGTTGGTTCTTCCTTTTTCATCGTTTAAATTTAATAAAATTAATTAATAGTTTGTTCTATCGAGCTATTCCTTCTCTAACCATTTTTTAAATAGTTGAATATACATTGGCATTATTACATAAGTCATCAATAGAACCAAAACCACTGATAATATGAGGGTACGTATGAGCAGTGGAATTTGCATCAATAGACCATCAAAAAAATAAGACAATGGTGGAAATATCGAAAATATCACATGATTCTTAAGAGTATAAATGATTTTTTTATTGCTTATTCAAAAGCTTCTTTGTTATAAATTCATTAAAAAAGAAATCCCTATAAATATTTCCAATTGGTATTTCATTTATACCTATGTATACAGTATTATTATCTACAGAATCTATTTTGTTTACATTAATTACATAAGATTTGCTAACCCTGACAAAGAAACTTTTTGGAAGTAGATCATGAATAGTTTTAATATTCATCAGAGTAATCACTTTTTGATTATCTAAACAGATAACCACATAATCTTTTAAACCTTCAATAAATAGAATATCACGGAAATATAGTTTAAACATCCTACGTTCTGCTTTAACAAATAAGTAATCATCTGTTCCTGCTTCTATATTGGAGGTTCCATTTTTCGTCTCAAAAAGTTGAGAATAGCTTTTAGCTTTTTCAACAGCCTTTTGGAAACGTTCCAATCTTACTGGTTTTATGAGATAATCCACAGCGTCAACTTCATAGCTGTCTGCTGCAAATTCTGAAAAAGCAGTGGTGAAAATGATAAGGGTTTTTTTAGGAATTGTTTTAGAAAATTCAATCCCATTTGTGCCGGGCATTTGAATATCCAAGAATACCAAATCTACCGTATTAGGATTGTTTTTTAAAAATCCGCCTGCTGATTCTGCTCCGTTGAAGGTCTGCAACAATTCCAAATTATCAGTTTTTTCAATCAACATCTGTATGGCCTCTCTCGCCAAAGGTTCATCATCTACAATTATGCATTTCATTTTTTTTCTAAAATTTTCACATTATCAATTTACAATTTCTCCATCAACTTCTAAATAACAAAATAATCGTCCGAAATACTTGTATTTTCTTTCTGTATTAGCTCTAAGAAGACACGTGCTTCGTCCACTCCTTTTTTAAATCTTTTATAAATTACAGATTCCGATAGATACTCAGTATCTTTTTTATAAGCTGTATTGGCAAAAGGAGAAAATTCAGGAATATAAATTACGAAGGTATTTTCCGGAATATTTTGTATAAAATCCAAATTATTGATATCATACATCTGGATGTCAAAAAAAACAACATCGATTTTGATACTTTTCAAAAACACATGCGCTTCGAAAGTTGTGTTAAATGCTGATACAAACTCGATATCATCTGTTTGCACAATTAGTTTTTCGATGGTGTTTTTCATCGAAGTGTCGTCGTTTACAATAATACATTTCATAAGTAGAAATTTATTTGTTTTTAATAGATCGTATGCAATCGCTTCACATTTTTTGAATTGAGTCCTTATCAATTCTTCGATTTCATAGTTTGATAGTTAAATAAACAGTAAAAGTCTCTACATCGTCAACAATTTTTAAAGTATGATTTGATGGAAATAATAGTTCTAATCTTCGTTTTGTATTGGTAAGTCCGAGTCCTCCAGAAATCGCAACTGCCTTCTGCAAAGGTTTTGAATTGACACATTGAAAGTTAAGCTTATGATCTCTTACCTCAAAAAAAACATTGACGTAGGATGACCTTGCAGAATCATTGTTATGTTTTACTGCATTTTCCACAAACGAAATAAATAATAGAGGAGGAATTTGTATGCTGCTGAGATTTCCTTCTTTGGAAATAAGAAAACTGAAGTTATCGCGTCGTATTTTTTCCAGGTTCAGAAAATCTTCCAGAAAACGAATATCCGATGTCAGTAGAACTTTTTCTCTTGCACTGTCATATAATTGATAGCGTAACAAATCGCTCAGGCTCACTAAAACTAGCGAAGCTTTCTCAGGGTCTTTTTGGGTAAGAACATTAGCATTATTCAGCATATTAAATAAAAAATGCGGATTGATTTGGTTTTTCAGTTGTTCCAACTCAGTTTGAGCGTTGGTTCTTTCCAATTCGTTTATAAGTTTTGCATCCGTTATCCATTGCTGAAATAATTTTACCGATGCCGATGCAATAATAAGTACCATGACCATAAATGAAAAGGTGAAAAAGTTAATATCATCATCCTGGTAAGGCAGTAAATTAGGTTTAAAATAATATGAAGCAATCTCATGTATAAAAAACGATAAGATCATGCCTGAAAGCACATAAAGACTATAGCTCAAGTATTTTTTTCTAAACAAAAATTTAGGTACAAAAAGATACATATTACTATAGGCTAGTAAAATTATCTGAAAAAAAATAACGATCCGATTATAGCTTTCAAAGGGTTCTATATAGTCCGGCGGACTGTAATATAAAACAAGAATACTAAATGCAATTAATAATGAGTGGCGGCCAAGTCGGTATTTTCCTAAAATGAAAAAATCGACCATCCAATTGGTATCCAAAGTTTTTTTGTGTATAGTTTTATTCATAAATCTATTTTAGATTTCAAGCAAATGTAACAATACGAAAGAAATAAAAATTTTTTCTATACAAAAGCACATTATTAATATACCAAAATAAGATTTTAACATAGCAAATCTTTAAAGAGTTTAAATAATAATACAGTCAGGAAAAAATATTTTCAATGATAATTTTTGTTCTAGAAATCTAGTTTCTTTTTATGAAATCTACGGGTGCAATTTTTTTTACTAGATGAAAAAACTGCTTTAATATATTAATTAACGCATTTTGTATATATAAAATATTCGAGGTAAACAAAGAGATACTTTAGCTGAAAATTATAACATTTAATTCTAAATTCTAATAAATGAAAAGCAGGATCAGACTCTTTCTATTAATCTTTTTTGCATTTGTAATCCACACATATTCGCAGGAAAAAGTGACACTTAGCGGTACAATAGCCAATAAGTCCAGTACCGAAACATTAATTGGTGTGAATATTTACATTCCAGAAGCCAAAGTAGGCATAATTACCAATTCTTACGGGTTTTATACCACAACTTTGCCAAAAGGGACTTACACAATTATCATAAGCTACATGGGTTTTGATAATATGACAGAAACTATCACACTGGTCGAAAACACCAAAAGGAATTTTGGGATGGCAGAAAGCATTAAAACAATTGATGAAGTTGTTATTCATAATAATTCAACAAAAGCAAATATCCGAAAACCGGAAATGAGCACAAATAAATTGTCTATTGCAACGATAAAAAAAATGCCGGCCATTTTGGGTGAAGTGGATGTCTTGAAATCGATATTACAGCTTCCAGGAGTTACAAACGCTCAGGAAGGGGCATCGGGATTTAACGTGAGAGGTGGTTCCGTTGATGGAAATCTGGTATTGCTTGATGAAGCCATTGTTTACAATACCTCGCATTTATTCGGATTCTTTTCTGTTTTTAACTCCGATATAATCAAAGATCTAAAACTGTACAAAGGAGGGATTCCCGCTAATTTTGGAGGACGGATATCCTCAGTTCTGGATATTTATCAAAAGGAAGGAAATAACAAGGAGTATCATGTTAATGGAGGTATAGGATTAGTCTCAAGCCGGCTGCTTGTTGAAGGTCCTATTGTTAAAGATAAAAGCTCTTTTGTGGTTGCAGGGAGAGGGTCTTACGCACATCTTTTTTTGAAAATGGCAGATGAACCAAATTCAGCCTATTTCTACGACTTAAACACCAAGTTCAATTACAAATTCAATGATAGGAATAATGTTTTCGTATCAGGTTATTTTGGTAACGACAACTTAAATTTTAATAACAGCTTTATAAACGTCTATGGTAATAAGCTTTTTAATCTAAGATGGAACCATATATTCTCAAATAAGATTTTCTCTAATGCATCAGCCATTTACAGTGATTATGATTATCGGATTAAAGTGAAAACCATTGGTCTTGACTGGAAATCAGATATAAAAAATTACAATTTCAAATATGATTTTAAACACTATTTTTCAAATGACCTGACTTTAAATTACGGTATAAATTCAATTTACTACAGTTTCAATCCTGGAACAATCTGGCCATATGGAGATGCTTCAGCGATCAATCCGGACCAACTGGCCAAAAAATATGCTTTTGAGAATGCGGTATACATCAGTGCCGAACAAAACCTTTCTAAAAAATTATCACTGAATTATGGACTTCGCTACAGTAATTTTCAAAGATTAGGCCAGCAGGAAGTGTACACTTATTCCAATAATCAGCCCCTTGTTTTCAATCAGCAGTTTCAGATCTATGAAGAGGCTGATCCAACGGGAACGATAAACTACAAGAAAAACAAAAAGATCGCAAGTTTTGACAACCTAGAGCCCAGACTTGCCATTTCTTATTCCCTGAACAATGACCAATCCATCAAGGCCAGCTACATTAGAATGAGCCAATATGTTCATTTAATTTCCAATACAGCCTCTGCAACTCCGCTCGATATATGGGCACCTACTGACCAATACCTCAGACCGGAAATTTTAGATCAGATAGCAGTAGGATACTTTCACAATTTTAAAGATAATAAATATTCCTTGGAAGCTGAAACCTTCTACAAAAAAGTAAAAAACAAAGCAGATTATATTGACGGCGCAGATTTACTTGGGATTGATGCTGTAGAAAGAGTGCTTTTAAACGGCGAAGCAAGATCGTACGGTCTGGAATTGATGTTCAAAAAAAATACAGGAAAGCTGACAGGTTGGGTATCCTACACTATTTCTAAAGCAGAACAAAGAACACCAGGCCGAAATGCAGAAGAGCCGGGTATAAATAATGGGGAATGGTACAGGGCAAATTATGACAAACTGCATAATTTATCTATTACTGGCGCTTATGCGTTAAATCCGAAATGGTCATTTGGGGGTATTTTTACTTTCCAGAGTGGGAAAGCGGCAACATTTCCTAATGGAAAATATCAATATCAGGGTATTACCGTTTCGAATTACGGAAAAAGAAATGGTAATTCTTTATCTGCATACCACCATTTGGACATATCTGCAACTTACACTCCTAAACCCGATAAGAAAAAAGGATGGAGGGGTGAATGGAATTTCAGTATTTACAATCTTTACAGCAGAAGCAATGCGGCATCTTACAGTTTTAGACAGAATGAAGATACGGGGATAAGTGAGACCAGGAGAACATCCATTTTTGGTATTGTTCCGAGTGTAAGCTACAACTTCAAATTTTAAAAAATAATTAACAGACTTTTAAATATAATAAAATGAAACTATTACAAAAAATCATCATACTACTATCCGTTGGACTGCTTTTGACGGGGTGCGAAGAAGTCATTACTGCTGATCTTGATACAGCAGCGCCAAGGCTGGTTATAGACGCTTCTATAGACTGGGTAAAAAATACGGCCGGCAATGAACAAAAGATTATATTGTCGACAACGACCGGTTATTACAGCCCCGAATTCCCAACCGTCTCCGGAGCCGTAGTTACTGTAACAAACCCGTCAAATACGGTCTTTAATTTTGTAGAAATCCCAGAAACAGGGCAATATGTCTGTAGCAATTTCCTTCCTGTTATCGGACAGACTTATAACTTAAAAATTGTTTTGAATGGGCAGACCTATACTGCTTCAGAAACATTGACAGCTGTTCCTGAAATTGAAGATAATATTGACCAGAACAACAACGGTGGTGATACCGGTGATGAAATCGAAATAACATTTTACTACAAGGATGAGACAAGTCAGACAAATGCTTATCTGACCAGTATTACCCACCCGCATACGCCATTCCCCGAACTTGAAGTTGAAGATGACGAGAACACTAATGGCAATTTAATGCAGGAATCTTATTCTTCTGAAGATTTAAAGGCTGGAGATCAGATAGACATAAGACTGTACGGAATTTCAAAAAACTATTACAATTATATGTTCAAATTAATAAAAGCTTCTGGAAATGATGGCAGCCCTTTCCCAACCATACCAAGTGCAGTCCGCGGTAATATTGTCAATCAGACCGATAGCAAAATTTACGCTTTTGGATATTTCAAATTGGCGGAAATGGATCTTAAAAGCTATACCGTTAAATAATTAAGTTATTGTGAATGCGGTAAAATACATTTTTTTATCGCATTTTAACCTTCATAAATCATTTAAAAAACTGGACTTAATCTACTTAATTAGATGTCAAAATCTTTTGTCATTTATATTTCACAGGCTGAAAAGCTTGTCATTGCTTTGTGCTCATAAAATTAAACAGATAACAAGAAGAATCTGATTAAAAAGATGCTATAAGAGCTTATTACTCCTCTTTTCTTTATCACCAATATGCAAAGGTCTTCCACAGGTCTTCTCTCACAATACTGAATAAAGTTAAAGGAATTGAAGGCAACGCAAATAACGGGCAACATAGTACAGATAAAATCTATACAGGAACGATGAGTCCAGAAATAATAAAAATAAATGAATGAAACCGCTATCTCGAACTTTAACAAAGTTAAGTTCTCTTATTTTATTTTGCCCCTACTGTTGTTGGCTGTTGTCGCTACCTATCTGTATGCCCAGGATGCATGGTCATCCGGTAAATATATAAGCATACAAAAAGAAGCTTTTATTTACTTTAATCAGCGATTATCCAAATTTCCTGTACTGATGTCTAACTTCACTCAGCTTGGAGATGCGCTGATTATCCTTTCTTTATGCACTATCCTTATCTTTTATGCTCCGCAGATTTGGGAAGCTTTAATTTCAGCATCACTAATCTCAGCCCTTTTATGCTGTCTTTTTAAATGGCTTTTCAACATACCCCGGCCGGCGGCAGTACTCGAGAAAGACAGCTTTGTTATTATAGGCAAGGCTTATTTTGGGAATAACAGTCTGCCTTCCGGACACGCCATCACGGTCTTTACCGTACTTACCGTACTACTTTTGGCATTAGTGCCAAAAAATAGTACTGCGAAAATAATATGGATCACTCTGATTATCGGTATGGGAATCTTATTTTCGTTATCTAGGGTTGGTGTAGGAGCACATTATTTACTTGATGTAGTGGTAGGAAGTATTATGGGATATATTTCAGGAATATCAGGCATTGTCGTAAACCGATACTATAAAATATGGAGTTGGGTTGGAATAAAGCAATATTATTCTTTGTTGCTTATAGTATTCATAGTCTGCAGTATCGTGTTGATAAAGAAGATACTATCCGATAATTTAGTTATCTTTTACTTGTCATTGCTAAGCTTATTTATTACAACTTATATCCTAATCAAGAATTATGTTAAAAAATAGTTTTAAGTTTTATTTCTATATTTTAGGAATCAGTGTGCTGAATCTGGTACTATTCCACCTTCCGTTCTTCAAATTTGTTATAGATAACATCGACTACATGACATTTAATGGCGGCTTCTTGGTGTTTAGTCTGTTCCTAATGACCATTGTTGCCAATTTATTTGCTTTTTATATGCTGCTTTTCTGTTCGGGAATTGTGGGTCGAATTTTAGTAAGCATTTTTTTTCTGATCAATGCAGTCGCTCTTTATTTCATTAATACATATGGTGTGATCATTGATGAAAGCATGATTGGAAATGTTTTAGATACCAATTATAGCGAATCAAGCAGTTTCTTTTCCTACAAGCTATTATGTTATATTACTTTTCTTGGACTTGTCCCGGGCTATTTTATTCTTACCATCCGTGTTGTTAAAGAATCAATAAAGAAATGTTTATTAACTATGTTCAGCAGCATTGTATTTATTCTTTTATTTGTTTTTGCCAACAGCAGCAACTGGCTTTGGATTGATAAAAACTCCAAAACGCTGGGCGGATTGGTGATGCCTTGGTCTTACACGGTCAATACAGCGCTTTTTTACATGCATCAGCATCAATCCAATGAAAAAGAAATACTATTGCCGGCAGCAAGGATGATCGATAACGATAAAGCAGTTGTTGTACTGGTTATTGGAGAATCTGCGAGGCGGGAAAACTTCTCACTCTACGGATATGGAAAAAAGACCAATCCGTTACTTTCCAAAATCAATAACCTCCATACGTTCCAGGCAAATTCCTGCGCTACTTATACGACAGCCGGGGTGAAATGTATTCTGCAGCATGAGGATACGGATGATCTTTATGAAATACTTCCCAACTATCTCTACCGTAATAACGTCGACATCTTATGGAGAACGACAAACTGGGGAGAACCACCGGTACATGTGAATGATTATCAAAATCACGAAATACTGCAGTCCGGATGTAAGGGCGAAAATTGCGGCTATGATGAAATACTTGTCTCCGGATTGAAAGAAAGGATACGATCAAGTAATAAGCTTAAAATACTGATTATTTTACATACCAGTACCAGCCATGGTCCCATTTACAGTAAAAAATATCCTAAACAGTTTGAAGTTTTCAGCCCAGTTTGTAATAGTGTGGAATTGAGTAAGTGCTCTCATAAGGAACTCATAAATGCCTATGACAATACGATAATATATACAGATTATATATTATCCCGTGTGATCAGTGAGTTGAAGGAATTGAAAGGTTATCGCAGCTCAATGATTTATGTTTCAGATCACGGAGAGTCCTTAGGTGAGAAAAACTTATATATGCATGGGTTACCGGTAAACCTTGCGCCTAAACAACAATATGAAATTCCTTTTATCGTTTGGTCTTCAGGAGGTCCGCCAATAAAAAACGACCAATTCGTGTCTCAGAATTACGTTTTTCATAGTGTTTTAAGATTTCTGGGCATACAAAGTCCAGTTTATAATGAGAAAATGAGTGTTTTTAAATAGATAGTTTTGACTTTTTGGGTTCATTTGAGCATTTTACGGAAGGCACCTGCATCAAGGTGAAACTGCCATTTTCTGACTGAGGATAAAACTTTGTCTCAAATTTCTATCAGCTTTGGCAACACTGATTTTTTTCAAAGGATTTCCTTTAAATTTTTCATAAACATAATTGTTACCCCTGAAATAAATCTTCTCAACGGAAAAAATTTCCTTTGGAATATTGGCTCCAAACCACAATTCGTCAGACTTTTGCTTCCAGGTCACTTCATAGAGTATTGTGCCTTCAGGATAATTAGAATCTGAATGTAGCTTAGCATAATGAAAAGCGATTTCATTTCCATACAAAGTTGACATTGTGCTATCGTTAGGCTGGATTGATGAAGTGATGGGACTCATCAACAGAGGATTTTCCTCCAATCAATCCATCACTTCGCTGGGCAGATGCTCTGATATTTACTGTCTCTTTTGCTTTTTGTCGCAAGAGATCATTAATATTAATGTGAAAAATAGAACTATTTTTTTCATTATTTCTTAATTTTTTTAAGTTGGGAAATTAAATATAAGGGTGAAGTAAAATTGTTTCTTTTAAAACGAAAGGCTCCGTGAAAATTTTTATGGAGGATCAGGTCTTGCCTGCTTTCACAGAATTAAAGGAAGAATTTTTATTAAACGGAATTGCTGTTGAGATCAATCACATAACGGAGATTTAAAGATCCATTAAGAGATCCGTCACGATGTGGTCAATAATTTCATCTATGGAGTGGTGGGGCAGAAAAGAATTGTTTCCGAATACATGGTGGATGATGACAACTTTCCAGACCTGGATAGCAATGTTACTTATTTCCCTAAAACCTATTTTAGAGATTCACGGGAAGGATACGATGTTCAGTACTTTACCAAAAATGAATTGATCAGTGATGTTTTAAAACACTATGACCGATTCTTAAGATAGTTGCTGAAGAGTCAAACGAAATGTTTATAAGCAGTGATAATAATGCGCAGACAGAATGATAATATAATGCTTTCCAAAACTATATTCCTAGAAACAGATATAGGATGCGATTTAATTCAGAATCTGTTATTTTAATTGGACTATGCGGAAATTATTTGGAGATACACCCCTGACAGATTTAAAATATTTTCCGAAATGAGAATTATCATTGAAACCCAATTCATAGGATATCTCGGTGATCGAAAGTGACGTATGAAGCAATAATCTATCTGCTTCCAGTATAATTCGGTTTTTGATGACCTGCCCTGCTGTTATGTCAAGGATTTCTTTTACCAACGTATTAAGATAGCTGGAATTTATATTTAATTTCTCGGCATATTTTGAAGTGGTTTTCAATTCCTTGTAATGCAGGTTTACAAGATCATTGAAATCATCTACCAGTTTCTTCTTATGATCTACATAACGATTGATCAGGTCTTTTTTGGATGAATTTCTAATATACTTCAGCACAAAAACTTTCAGAAGCAGGCATAGAATTTCTTTTCTCGATTGTCGGTGAGATTGATATTCACTTCTAAGTTCCTTAAATGTCTGCTTAATATCTGATAAGTTTTCAGATTTTAATGAAATAAATGGGGAAACGTTATGAAGTGCAGTGTCGCTTTTGATCATATTATTACCTGTATAGACGTGGTTGTAAAATGATTTGGTAAATAAAATGACTTCACCTTCAATAGATTCGTGGTCTTTGAAGTAGTAGACCTGATTATAGTTAATGAAAAATAAAGTATGTGATTTCAACTCAAATTCCCGATCATCGATGATGATGGAACCATCTGCATTTTCGAAAAGCAAGACCGCATAAAATTTATTTTTATAATGCAACCCTGACTGTAATTTACCATTAAAAGCAGAAAAAGGCATCATCAGAAATTCGTTCCTCGTTGCTGAACGTAGGTCGAGCCTACCTAATGTCAAAGAAAGTATATTTGGAATCAGATTCTTTTATTTATAATCAAATATATGGATATTAATTCAATTGCGATTTTTTGGGCAAGAATAGATAAAAGTTAGTTTGTATTTTCTAAAATTTTAGACTCTGCAGAATGGATTTCGTGATCAATCAACTTATCAACATATTCAGAATTCATCGCACGCAAAACAGCCAGATAACACATGCTAAAGTCTACAGTGTCACCCACTTTCAAATTATTTGGGTTATCCGAGAGATCCAGAATCATCATATCCGAACTCGCACCTATGATCTTGACATCCTGCGTAATTGGTTCAATCTGTTTGTGGTCAATATCCAGCACACCCACGTCAACAATAGCTCTCACAGATGTTTTTCCTTTTTTTGATACATCGTGCTGCGGTGTTTCGCCATTAAGGTTTGTTCCGGCGTCACCTGCAGGTATCATTGGCTTTTGTGCAATTTCAATGATCTCGGCGGTGAGTTTGAAAACATCCTGATACATACCGCTGATGGTGGAATCATTGTAGACATCTGTTCCGAAAAATAAAGACTCTCCAATTCTGAAATGATTGATTCCGGAATGGATCTTATTCTGAAATATCAAAGGAATGGTGACCGATGATCCTGCGGAGATGAAAGGTATTCTTGTTTGATGTGATTCTTCGATGATCTCTTTAAAACTATGGAGTTTCATCAACTTTTTCTCATCCGGTAAAATACCATTTAGGCAATTAAGATTGGTTCCGATCCCTACAATATTGATGTTTGGGAATTTTTTCACTTTACCGAAAAAACGGGAGAGATCCCTAACCATAATGCCTTCCCGCAATTCTCCCATCTCTACCATGATGACGATCTTGTGTATCTTGTTTTGCAACACGGCTTCTTTCGAAAGAGCTTTTACGGTTTCAATTTCACTGTTGAAACTGACGTCGGCATATTTTACAATGCTTTTTGCCAATCGTTTGGCCGGCGGTTTTATGTAGACCGTTTGTGTTTTGGGTGATAATTTTTTGATGTGCTTCAGGTTCGTCAGCCTGGAGTCACAGATCTCTTTATCAGAAAATTCGAGAAGACATTCCAGAAATTTCTCGTTTCCACACAATAGTTTTGCCACTACCGCCCATTCAATGTGGTGTCCTGCGAAAAGCTGATCCAGATAGTGGTAATTATATTTTAGTTTATTTGAATTTAGAGTGATGTATGACATTTTATTTTTTTAATCGCATTTCAAGGTACTTGTTTGTGAAACCTAGCTTTTTGTAAAGATGCATGGCAGGATTATCAGGTTCACAATGGAGTGCGATGTCGCCCTCACAAGAGTCAATGGCGTTTTGCATGAGAAGTTTGCCAATTCCCTGTCCGCGTACTTTCTTATCAGTTGCGATGTAGACAAGTATGTTTTCAGGGATATAACCGCCCATTCCGGTTTTGTTCACAACCGCAGCTCCTACAAGTTTGTGACTACTTTGGTCAGTAGCGGTGACGATGATTCCGCCTGGCTTGTTCTGATGTCCTAAAGAATAGTCTATTGCATCAGCAATGTCGGCTTCTGGATCGCCAAATTGCTCCAAATGTTCATAGAGAAACTCAATAATTTCTTGTTTCTGCTTTTCTTCTATTTTATCTTTTTCTGAATATTTTTGTATGATCATTATATATAAAAATTTTATCCCGGGTGCGGAAGCGTGATATCATAACCGGCATTGGCATTTGACGAGGTTTGCTTCTTTTCATATTTATTCTTTAGAAAAAATAAAGGAATATCCGTGTTGTTGATTATTTGTTTGAAGAAGTTTTCCAGAAAAAATGATTTCCAGCTGTTTTCATCCCGGTAATTGAGAATGATAATGTCTGCTTCGTCATCCTTGGAATGTTCTGAGATCTGTATTGCCTTTTCGCCGGTCATAACAAACTGAGATCTGTATTCCTGCGAACTTTCTTCAAGTGTTCTTTTTACTTCCAGATAGGCACTTTTAATTTTACTGATATCTTCCTGATCACTGATTCCTAAAAGATTAATGACGCCTTTATTCTTTTCGGCAATGGTTACCGAAAGATCTATCTTATCTGAAAGATCGTCCAGTACCCTTACCGGAACAAGTATTTTTTCAAATGTATATTTTCTGCAACTTTCCGGAACTAAAAGTACGGAAGTGTTTGAACCCGTCAGGATCTCGTAAGACAATGAACCAACAATGACCTGAACAAAGTTTTGTTTTCCAGAGGTGGCACAGACCACCAGGTCCACATCTTGATCTTCGATGACTTCATTAATGCCATGTATCAGACTGTCATTTTTAAGGATGGTTTCAGTAATTAATGTTGGATACTGAGCCTTCAGAGAAAGTTCGATCTGGCGCAAAGCATTTTCGGCTCTTTGCACATTGTCTTTTACAATATCGGCACCCAATAATTGTTTTCCGGTCTTGTCGATCACAAAGAAATTATCAATATTGTGCAGTATAATAAGACGTGAGTGATGCCTTGACGCAATATTCAATGCCATCAACAATGCATTCTGCGATTTTTCTGTGAAGTCGGTGGTTAAAAGAATAGTATTGATTGAATTTTGCATTTAAAATGGTATTTACATCAGTATATTGATGTGCAAAGTTCGCTAATGTTTGTAGTAATGTATGTTAGAAAATACTGGTAAAGTGGTATAATTTATAGGCAAGGTTTTAAGAATGTGTAAAACTGACAACTGTATATTTGATGATTGCCTAACGTTTTTTGATAGTAGAGATGCGTTCTTAAAAAAGGTAATTTGAGAGCGGTTACTTCTTAAAAAGATCATGGGTTCAATATTACCGTAAAATACAACCAACAAATAAGCTGTGGCGGGATATTTGATATTTTCACCTCAAGCCGCTTGAGTATTACAGCTTCGCCTAAACGTACTGAATATTACAGCAATTCACAAAATCCTTTTTAGCAATAATAAATTTACGTCCTCTATGGATCAATATCTGATTATTTTAGTAATACTCAGCGCTGTCATTTTCAGTGTGGCATGGATGCCCGGAATTTCAAAAAAAACTGGCATCTCGTACTCCATTTTTTATGTAGCATTAGGATTTTTAATTTATCGTCTGGCTCCCAATTTTCTGCCGGATCCGCTGCCTCAAAAAAACGAAGACCTAACACTTCATTTAACAGAATTGATTGTCATTATCTCGCTGATGGGTACGGGTATCAAGATCGATCGGAAATTTTCTTTCAAGAGCTGGTCATCCCCGTTGAAACTGGTAGGTTTTACCATGTTATTATGTATTGGTGCAGCAACGGGAATGGGCTATTATTTTTTAGGTTTAGGTCTTGCTTCGGCAGTATTGCTGGGCGCTGTTCTTGCTCCAACCGATCCAGTTCTCGCATCGGATGTACAGGTGGGACCTCCAAATGAGGGAATGAAATCAGAGACCAAATTTGCGCTCACATCAGAGGCTGGACTCAATGACGGAGTAGCCTTTCCATTTACCTGGCTTGCCATTACTGTTGGCGTTATTCTATCAGGCAAAGAAGGTAGTTTTTTTGACTGGTTTGCTTTTGATGTCATCTACCGCATAATTGCCGGTATCGTGATCGGATTTCTTGCGGGAAAAAGCATTGGCATTTTGTTGTTCCGCATTTCAAAAAAATGTGAGATTTTAAGAACCAGAGATGGTCTGGTGGCAGTTGCCGCTACTTTATTGGTGTACGGTATAACAGAAATCATTCATGGTTATGGTTTTATTGCGGTGTTTATCTGTGCAATCACGCTAAGGCATTTTGAGAAAGATCACCAGTATCACGATAAACTTCATTCTTTTACGGATCAGATAGAAAGGCTGCTCGTGTGCCTGCTGCTGATTATTTTCGGAGGAGCCTTGGCGATGGGTATTTTGAAACCCATAACTTGGAAAATGGTTTTATTTTCGATGACTTTCCTTTTAATAGTAAGGCCTTTATTTGGATGGTTGGCATTGGGCTCTTCAAAAATGAAAAATAGAGAAAAGCTGGCAATCGGATTTTTTGGCATTCGAGGGATGGGTTCAATATTCTATCTTGCATTTGCTGTCAGTAAATTTAATTTTAGCCATCAGGATGAATTATGGGCTACTGTTTCTATAACGATCCTCTTTTCAATATTGATTCATGGTCTTACCGCCACGCCTGTCATGGAATATCTTAAAAGAGAAGAATAGCATCAGGCTATTGGGTTCCTGCCGAAAAAGTCTTACATTCTAAGAGAATACTTTATTTCTGACCACATGGTCTAATCCTTAGCGTATTGATTGCCTGGCAATCAACTACCATGATTTTATATTTATAATAGATGCTTTTACATAATATTAGATCCTTTGATAATAATTTTTAGTCAGAGTACCCTTTAAGCAATTGCCTGTAACTCATTAAAATCGATGATTTTGAAATAAAGCCTAGGAAGATATTCTGCTGATCGACTACAGGCAAGCTCCACGTACCGGTGTTGTCAAAGATCTGGAGGATCTCTCTCGGCTTGTCTTCCGGATGGATAAATGCAGCCGGGGCTCTCATTATTTTTGTTATTGTAGGTGTCAAATCATTTTCATCATTGAAAAAATAAGGTCTGATATCATCTAATGTAAGAATACCTCTCAACTTTTTATCATTATCGATAACTGCGAAAAAATTCTTGTTCCCATTCTTTACTAAATCAGACAACTCTTCTATTGAAGCATTTTCATTAATAGTTTGGGAATATCTATCAATGAAATCTTCTGTGTGGAGTGAGAAAAGAAGATTCTTATCATGCTCATTCGTGAAAATCTTACCTTGGTCGGCCAAAGATTTTAGTTCTGGAGATATCGGTGAAAACCATTTTACAATGAGATAGGAGATCACGGAAACAATCATCAGAGGTATGAAAAGGTCGTATCCAAAACTGGACTCAGCAATAAGAAATATGGCAGTTAACGGGGCGTAAAGAACACCACTCATCGCACCGGCCATTCCTACCAGAACTAAGTTTGATACAGGTACTTCCTTGAAGCCGATCTGTTGGCAAATCACGGCAAATAAAAATCCGACGGTGCCTCCTGCAAAAAGTGATGGTGCAAAATTACCTCCATTTCCGCCGCTGAAAATTGTGAAAGATGTCGCAAAAGCCTTTAACAGACATACACAAACTAGAAATACAATAATCGTCCATTCTTTGATGTCAAAATATCTAAAGAGACTGTTTTCAATGATCGAGTTTGTATTGCCATTGGTAAAGGCCTTGACTGTATCATATCCTTCTCCGAATAGTGGTGGAAAAAGCACACAGAGTAACGATAGGATCGCTCCACCCAGCATTGCCTTCCGCAATCGGGACATTTTCAGACCTTTGATAAAATGCTCCACTTTTTGGGAAACAATTAAAAAATATCGTGCATACAGTCCTGTCACAATACCCAATATAAGATAATAGGGAAGATTCCTGTAATCGAATGCTTCTCGGGTATGAAACCTAAAAAGGATATCTTCCTGAAGCAGAATCCTGGATAGGAGGCTACCACATACCGCAGCAACTACCAGTGGGATAAAATCTGTAAAGACCACTCCTGTCAGTAGGATTTCAAAGGCAAACATTACTCCGGCAATAGGAGCATTGAAAGCCGAGGCTACACCAGCTGTGGCTCCGGCTGCCAAAAGTAGTGTTCTTTCCTTGTAATTCAGGCGGTAGGTTTGCGCGTAATTGGAACCAATGGCCGCACCAGTCACAGCGATAGGGCTTTCTAAACCGGCAGACCCTCCTAGGCCTACGGTTATTGCACTCTGGACAATTTGGGAATAGGTTTTGACGGATGAGACGATACTCGAATTCTGAGCGATCTCATACAATATGGCACCTATCCCTTTTCTGTCCTGTCCTTTAAATATCGTCAACACGATACTCGTTGTCAATACGATTCCCAAAAAAGGAAAAATGATATAGAATAGGATCTGATATTCAAAATGAACCTTGTTCGTTATAAAGAAATGGATATTGTGTACTATCGTTTTCAGCAGAACACCAGCCAGACCTGCTGTACAGCCCACTAGAATTCCGGAGAGAAGTAAAAACTGGCTGCGGCTGAGCCTGTTGTTGAGCCAGTGGAGGATCAGTTCATAGCTGCGGGCCTTTTCAAGTCCATATTTTTGGAAGTCTCTCTTGAACCTGAGAAAACTTATATATTTTTTTTTATTGTTGATATTCACTTATTTGGATCGCTTTTATTTGCGAGAGGATGTTAATTAGAATACGCAATTTTTTTAGGGTTATTGCAAATATACCAAAAGGATATGGGATGGCACCTCTATCTCTGCGAAATCAATAAGATCTGTATTCTAAAATATGGTAGAAAACGATCTTTCATTTTTTTTGTATCTTACTACGGTCAATTATTCGAAATCATCAATTAAAAATATAAAAATTGTAATTATGAAAATAGGATTATTAGGATTTGGGAAGGCAGGTAAAGCAGTAGCGAATGTTATTCTTCAGCACAAGGATTTTTCATTGGAATGGATTCTGAAGAAAACTGATACGCTGAATAAGCTTTCTGCAAAAGATATTCTTGGAATCTCAGCATCGGATGATGCGTTGATCTATTCTCAAAGCAGCACTGACATTGAAACATTACTTGAGGATCATCCTGTAGACTTTGTTATTGATTTTTCCAACGAAGAAAGCATCCATCTTTATGGCAAGTTCGCAGCCCGTAAAAAGATCAAGATCATCTCAGCCATTTCGCATTACGGAGAAAATGAGATCCAAGTTCTGAAAGAACTTGCAAGGGACACTGTGGTGTTTTGGTCGCCTAATATCACATTAGGCGTCAACTACCTGCTGTTTGCAGCATCGCTGTTAAAAAATATAGCGCCTGGTGTTGATATTGAAGTGGTCGAGGAACACTTCAAAGCCAAATCCGGCGTGTCGGGAACAGCAGTGAAAATTGCGGAAACTTTGGATATAGAAACGGAAAGCATCAATTCTGTCAGGGCTGGTGGTATCGTTGGAAAACACGAAGTTATCTTTGGTTTTCCGTACCAGACCGTTAGGCTTGTCCACGAATCCATATCACGAGAAGCATTTGGAAGTGGTGCATTGTTTGTCGCTGAGAACCTTAAAAGCAAACTGAAAGGATTGTATAATTTTGAAGACATCCTGCGACCTTACTTTTTCGCTCAGACTCCAGATATGTTATCTTAAAATCTATCAGTTGGAAAAATGCCATTCCAATTTTGGAATGGCATTTTTGAAGTGTATGTCATTTAGTTTTCAGAATTGTTTAAAAGTTTGACATTTTTCTCATTTAGCCTTTTTTCAAGCCAGCTTTTGAGCTGCAATTCATTCACTTTCTTTCCAGAGTAGATCATCACAAATTGGAGCCTTGCACTATCCGTTTCGGGATATTGGGCTATCTTTCCGTAGGAAACGTCGGACATATCCGGATATAGGATTTGTATCTCTTTCCCCAATGTGGAGTCTGAAACTTTATAATTATCCAGTTCTGACCGAAGGCTGGATAAGGCTATATCCTTCTCTGACAGGTTTGTATTGTTTTTGTTGATCTCACTCAGTATCTCTGATTTCAGATCGGAATTGTTTTGCCTGATGTTGATCTTTGTATTCGAAAGCCCGTTATCAGAAAGCATCTTGTTGTAAGACTTGATCTCTTCAGCAGTGAATTTTTTATTTAGGAATGCAACGTCGATGGTTTTGGGAGTGGCGTTGTAGTTTATCTTTTTATAGATCAATGTGTATCCATTCTTTTCAAATTCTTTCTGAAGGAAAAGCTCTGCAGTCTTCGTGAATTTCTTTTCATTGTAAAGATTATAGGCCAAATACGAACTGGGAACGATCATTACCAGTATTAAGAAAGATATGCTGTACCTGATCCTTTTTTCATATTTGTTATCGACAATAGAGGAAGGATAATGCAGATATTTTACGACAAGAAAAGTAGCAATGCATATAAAAAAGCAATTGATGCTGTAAAGATAGAATGCGCCGATGAAATAAGAAAAATTAAAAGTAGCAAGACCAAATCCAGCCGTACACAATGGAGGCATCAATGCTGTTGCAATGGCAACACCGGGAATAGGATTTCCTTTCTCTACCCTTGTTATGGCAATGACACCTACCAGACCACCAAAAAAAGCGATCAGAACGTCGTAGATGTTGGGTGCGGTCCTTGCCAAAAGTTCTGACTGTACATCCTTGAAGGGACTTATGTAAAAGTAGAATCCTGAAACCAATAAACTAACCACCGTTGCGATAAAAAGGTTCTTAAATGATTTCTTGAGCAGAGGAAAATTATAGGTCCCAAGAGCAAATCCGGCACCTACGATCGGGCCCATTAGAGGAGAGATAAGCATGGCCCCGATAATGACCGCAGTGGAATTGACGTTAAGACCGATGGATGCGATGATGATCGCACAGGCCAGGATCCAGAGATTTGAACCTCTGAATGAGATGTTGGAGGTGACATTTTCCAATACCTTATCCTTTTTCTCCTCACCATTGTGAAGATTAATGAAATTAAAAATATTATTCATCGGTTTGAGTTGGTTTAGAATCTTTGTTGAGGATCATATAGCCTATAATTCCTCCGATCAAAGAGGCTGCAAATATGCCGATCTTAGCCTGTGTCTGGTACTCTTCATGGGTAAATGCAAGGGAGGTTACAAACAAGGACATGGTAAATCCGATGGATGCCAGAAAGCCAAGTCCCAGCAGATTACGGATATTCATCCCCTCAGGTAATTGGGCAATTTTTAGTTTAATAAAAACAGCAGTGAAGCCTACAATACCTAAGACCTTTCCGACCAACAAACCCAATGCTACACCCAATGCGATATTGGTGTCGAATAAACTGTTGAGGTCAATATTCAGGGAAACTCCGGCATTGGCTATTGCAAAGATCGGTATGATAACAAAAGTTACAACGGGATGCATCGCGTGTTCCAATATCTGAAGGGGAGGAGTGGCGGCATTTGTCGTCTCATTGATCTTTTCCAGAACATGTAACTGGTCGTTGGTCAATGTAGGTGTATTTTCGGTAGGGTCTAAATTTTTAAACCTTTCCAGATAGCTGCTGATCTTGGAGATAAACAGGTTTTCCTTGATCTTCACATCTGCCGGAATGGTAAAAGCAGCCAAAACAGCAGCGATCGTGGCGTGAACGCCTGAAATTACAAAGCATGTCCATACACCACAGATGCCAAGGAATGCGAAAAAGAAGATCGATCTGATGCCAAGCTTGTTGCCCAGGTACATCACTGCAAGAATGCCCAGTCCTATCAACAAGTAGGTCATTTCGATGTTCGATGTATAAAAAAATGCGATTACCAGCACAGCACCAAGATCGTCAACTATTGCCAAGGCGGTTAAAAATACCTTCAAGGAGAGTGGGATCTTTTTTCCCAATAGAAAAAGCACGCCCAAAGCAAAAGCTATATCTGTCGCCATAGGGATTCCCCAACCTTTGTGCATTTCCCCGGCCGGATTGAGCAGTAGGAATATAAATGCCGGCATTACCATTCCCCCAACTGCCGCAACAATGGGAAGCATGGCCTTTCGTGGGTTGGAAAGTTCCCCGCCGATGATCTCCCGTTTCAGCTCAAGCCCCACCACGAAAAAGAAAACAGACATCAATCCGTCGTTGATCCAGTGATGGACGGTAAAATCGAAAAAACTTTCCCCATTCCATTGAAATCCAAAGGTCTGCTCCAGAAAATGATGGTAGCCATCGGATAATGGAGAATTGGCCAAAATCAAAGCAATAATCACACTGATCCCTAAAAGTAATCCCCCGGACTTTTCCTGCTGGATAAATCGCTGAACGGGCTGTGTGATCTTGTCGATCGGCTTTGTGGTGTAACTTTTGATCATAGTTTATTAAAATGGATAACTGCAAATTTATGAATACTAAAGGGAAAAATAAAGGAACATTGCTAAAGTTATTTTTAATATACTTTGATATTTAGCTCGGAAATTTGTTAAGAATTAAAAAGAATATGTCATATGTGCTCAATTGTAATTTTAAAGTTAATTATCAGAAAAGAATGAACTTTTTAAAATTAATTTGTTTAATATTATGGACCTTAAATTGATTAAAATAAGAAAATGTCAACAAAAAAGCTTAGTGAATGGTACGCCACTGCGATCTGTGGCAATGATATAACTTCATCTTGTCTGTATGTTTCGGCTCTGGCTATTGTAGCGGCAGGTCAGTATGCATGGGTCGCCCTTCTTATGGTAGCTGTGGTACTATTTTTATTCAGAAAGATCTATGGCGAGGTAGTTGGTGCGCTTCCTTTGAATGGTGGTGCATATAATGTTTTGCTAAATACCACGACAAAAAGCAATGCCTCGATAGCAGCCTGTCTTACCATCTTGTCTTACATGGCAACGGCTGTGATTTCCTCAAGCGAGGCGATGCACTACCTACATCATATTTTGCCATATTTTAATGTGAACATAGCAACATTTGTACTTTTGCTTATATTTTTAGGGCTTACTATTTTAGGAATTTCTGAAAGTGCGGTGGTTGCCCTGGTCATTTTTGTATTCCATCTTGCAACAATGGGACTGTTGATTGGTTCCTGCTTTTTCTTTGTCTGGCAGCATGGATTCTCAATATTGATCGACAATTTCCATCTTCCTGCCAGAAATGGAAGTATCTTAACCGCTATTTTCTTTGGATTTTCAGCTGCTATGCTTGGGATCTCAGGATTTGAGAGCTCTTCAAATTTTGTGGAGGAGCAGGAGCGAGGTGTTTTTGCGAAAACATTAAGAAATATGTGGATCGCAGTATCTGTGCTGAACCCCATGATTGCATTTCTTGTGATATGCATCATCCCCATATCTGCAGTAGAATCACACCAGAATTCTTTTTTAAGTTATATTGGTACTTTGACCGGTGGAAAATGGCTCGCTACGATCATTTCGATCAATGCGGTCTCTGTTTTAAGTGGTGCGGTATTAACTTCATTTGTGGGCGTCAATGGTCTTATAAAAAGGATGACATTGGACAGAATATTACCAAATTACTTTCTGAAGGAAAATAAAAGGGGTAGTACCTACAGAATCCTTATTCTTTTCTTTCTGTTATGTCTCTCAGTGCTATTGGTGACAAGAGGACAGTTGGCACCATTGGCCGCTGTTTATGCCTTGTCTTTCCTGACTGTCATGGCATCATTTGCATTAGGCAATATCCTGCTTAAACTCAGAAGGTCACGTCTGCCACGTCCGGAATATGCCAAACCCGGCGTTGTGCTGTTAGCTTTTGCGGCCATAATTATTGCTTTATATGGGACTGTAATGACGAAACCTCAATATCTTGTCACCTTTCTGCAATATTTTATTCCTTCGGTACTGATCATTTTGGCCATGTTGCTGCGAAAAGATATTATTCACTTTGTTGTTAATCTGTTGCAGTCGCTATCGAAGAACTATAAAAAATACACTCTAACAAGACAGAGATCATTGTACCGTAGCCTGAAAAAACTCTACGAGCAGGATTTTGTTTTCTTCTCAAAAGGTGATGATATTGCAACATTAAATAAGGTGATGATGTATCTTCACGAGAACGAGGTGACCAATAAAATGAAAATTGTTACAGTACTTCACGAAGCCCAGCAACCGGATCCGAAGTTTCTCGCAGATTTTGACACTCTGGATAGAGCATATCCAGAGGTCGATATGGAATATATTACTTTATTGGGTGACTTCACACCGCAGCTTGTTGAAGAACTCAGTAACAAATGGGGCATTCCAAAAAACTTCATGTTCATTAGCAGTCCCGGGGAAAAATTCAGTTACAGGGTAGATGAACTTGGTGGGGTAAGGCTTATCCTTTAATAAATTGGCATTGAATATACTTTGCCTTCCTTACGTTATATACAAAACAAATTTATTTTGAAAGCCTTTGAAGTATTGAATTCATCTCATCGATCTC
Source organism: Chryseobacterium sp. DT-167 (assembly GCF_058310155.1). Taxonomy (NCBI): domain Bacteria; kingdom Pseudomonadati; phylum Bacteroidota; class Flavobacteriia; order Flavobacteriales; family Weeksellaceae; genus Chryseobacterium; species Chryseobacterium sp. DT-167. The sequence goes on from NZ_JBZEEQ010000015.1 coordinate 66,631, forward strand.
TCTTTGCTGGGACACAGCAATACTGTCAGCCAATTTACGTACCTCAGGGTCTTTAATATTTGCACTTCTACTGGTCATAATTGCTGACGAATGATGTGGTACCATTGCTTTGAGATATTGAATGTCATTTACTGGCGTCTGATTTCTTAGAGCTGTGAAAGAGCCGGCAAAAAATACTATTGAAAATATATTATCAGTCTGTTGATATTTTTATTATCATACATTTTCGGCATCATGACCGGTATCATGACAGCCATAGGACTTATCATAAGGATGGTCATATATATCCTGGTTAAACTGGTATAATAGTCTTTGATATTATTCATATTGAGAAACATTATAAAATACATTATAATGAAAGAACACACTATCATTAATGCAAATTTTTTGTAATTCATCAGTCTAAAATTTAACGTAAAAAGAAATTTAATTGCACACGGGTCAATTGATAGGTCCGCTGCGGTATGCATTATTAAAACAACTCTGGCTAAAATTAATATATAAAATAAGCTGCGATTCGCAGCTTATTTTATATCTACCATCATCAATCAGAATCTTCTTCAGAAGCTTGAAAGTTGATAGAATTGTATGCTGAATCGGTCAGTAGAGCATCGGCCTCTTTTTCTTCTGCTAATGTTGATTCCAGAAGAGAGGCAATTTCGTCTTCACCAAGCGTTTTTGCAAAAGCGATTAAAGTTCCGTAAGATGCAATCTCATAATGCTCAATTTTCTGTGACGCAGAAATAATCCCAGCATCTCGCACCGGACCAGCTTCAGTTTCTTCCAAGATACTTTCTCCTTCTTTAATAAGGCCTTCCATTGCATCGCATTTCTTACCACGGTTTGATTCCCCAAGAATTTCAAAGATCTGATCTAATCTCTTCACCTGTCCTTCTGTAACTTTTACATGTTCTTCAATTGCTGAAATCAGTTTTGGCTCTGTGGCATTGTTTGCCATTTTAGGCAATGCCTTCAAAAGAGCACGTTCTGCATAGATGATATCCTTGAGTTCATCAATAAATAATTCTTTAAGTCCTTCTGCTGCACTGGATTTCGCTTCAACTTTTCCACGACCTTTTCCATTCTGTGTGTCTGTTTCTTTCATAACAATAATTTTTTATGATTTTGTGACTTGAAAAATTGCAAATATCAGACCGGATAAATTTTTTGGTTCGTAAATTATTCCTAATTTTCTCATTCGCTATATAGAACCGGAATGCCATTAATGTTACCGCTCTGCTTTATTTCTCCTCATAGATCGATACCAGAATATGTCTGGCAGCATTACTTCGAACAGGAATAGATCTGGTACATCATTACCATCAGATTTAAAATTTCGTTTACTTTTGAAAAGGACCTTATGGCATAATTTAATGACTCTAAAAACTATGACTAAAAGCTCTAGTTGCTTGATTGTCTTCTACCAAAATATTTTTTCGCATACTCATATTTTAATAATTACAAAACCAACATGAAGGTTAGAAATCAAAACTCAATATTTTAAGTTAATTGATTATTCTCAAGGAAAACTTATTTCTTTACCTAATGACTTGAATCTTGGTCAGTAGTTCTGCTTTGATAGTTATAGCATTGGTGTGAATGTCCAATCTCCGATCCCATAAGAGAAGAACTGCTGAAGCTTCAAAAGGAACTTAAAGAAACAAAGCTTGAACGTGACATCTTAAAAGCGGTAAGCATCTTCTTGAAGAGAGACGGGTAAGATATAAATTTATCAAAGAACACGCTCATGTGTTTCCTGTCGGGAAGATGTGTAAGGTATTAAAAGTAAGCAGGAGCAGTTTCTATCATTGGAAGAAAAGAAAACTTACTATGTGATCAGAAAGAAGAGCTATTTTATCTGCGGAGATCTTCAGTATCGATTATTGGAACATGGCAGATATGGAAGCCCCGGATTGTAAGGGAACTAGAATCAAAAGGAATAACGGTTCCCGAAAAAACTTAAAGTGAGCAGCAATATTGAAAATGTTTTAGTGTAAAGTGGATGGGAAAGTAGGCTGCGGTTGTTTGGGAATTTACAGTATCTCACTGACCAAGTCAAGATTCCATTTTCGGTCCACGAAAAATCCATAGCTATACCAGTAAGGATGCATAACTCCCATGATTTTAGCGATACCTCTTGAATCGTCATCTCCCTGCATTATTCAAATTTAATTTTCGGCGTGAATTTAACGGCTCTATGAGTGGCTATAAGAATGTGTCACTCAATGACGCTGTCTGGCAGCGTTATCTCTAATACAACGTTTATGCTTATCCCTCTATAATTTTTATCATTTAAAAATATTTCTTAATTTTGGTGCTATGAGAATGACTGTAATGTTATAATATCCTTTTCAAGCTTAGTTCTTAAGCAGAATGCGCTTTTATACAAAGCGTACCATTCTATTATTCACTCATATTATCAATAATTATATAACCAATTCCATCAAGATTTCTTTTGTATGGCAGTGGTTTTTAAATAAATAAATTATGTCAGATATACTAATTAAAAAGGAAATAGAGCATTTTATTCATAAAGGTTTTGTTCGCCTTGACAACTCATTTTCCCAAGAAATTGCAAATGCAGCTTTAGATATTCTTTGGGATAACCTTCCTTGTGACAGATCAAACCCTTCGACCTGGAGTGAACCTGTGATTCGTTTGGGGATGTACACACAGGAACCTTTCATCACATCTGTAAATTCCTCTATTTTACATAATGCATTTGATCAGCTAATAGGAAAAGACAAATGGATTCCCTGTAAGAGTGTTGGGACATTTCCTGTCAGATTCCCATCTGATAAGCAACCTAATGATATTGGTAAGCATGTAGATGTAAGTTTCCCTGGAAATGACCCTAATAATTATTTTGAATGGCGTGCCAATATAAAATCGAAGGGTCGAGCCCTGTTGATGTTGGTGTTGTATTCAGAAGTTAACGAAAAAGATGCTCCTACCGTCATTTATGAAGGGTCTCATATCGATGTTGCAAGGCTTTTATCGAAAGAGGGAGATACTGGTCTATCGTTTATGGAACTTGCGGACAAACTAGATACCTTGCCTAAAAGGAAAAAAGTATATGCAACGGGTAAAGCAGGAACTGTGTATCTATGTCATCCGTTTTTAGTTCATTCTGCTCAGCCTCACAAGGGAACAAACCCTAAATTTATGGCACAACCTCCTTTGCTCTTGAGAGGTGAATTGTCTATTTCGGATAATGATAGCAACCATTCACCGGTAGAACAAGCTATTCGTTTAGCGTTTGATTGGTAAGTGGAGATAAATTCTATTATTTAGGAGGTTGTATTGAAAAATACAACCTCTTAAAATTCGGAGATAAAACTTTGTCGATTTACTTCTTATTACTGTGACATTTTCTCTTTTTCTTCATTCCAAAATTTGTTTTTGTTAGACAATTGTTTTTCTAGGTAATCTAATTTCGTGTTCCCTCGGATAGGGCTCTCTAAAAGTTAAACTCACATCTTCACGAAGATTACTTTCAACTTCCGTAGCTTTTTCCTCATCCATTTCATATCGAGGATCTGCAATAAGTGGCATTTTGGCCATTTTTGTTATAGTAACAGTTGGGAAATGGTAATCGACTTCTACGGTTCCGCGTAAAAGATAAATACCTCCTTCCTTAAAAGGAAACTTTTTCAGGCTGTCCGGGAAATGAGCCGTATCAAAATACTGACCCTCGGCATCGATCCAGGTTCCGAAGTACATATCATCTCTATTCCCATATTTATTCTTAATAGGAACGTGCTTTCTTGAGATGAGGTATGCCAGCATTCTAACCTGTTGTTTATGGTGCTTCAGAAGATCTTTAACCATAACATCACCTCTGTGCTTGGTTTTCAATAAATCAAAAATTGAATAAGACACAGTGAAACCTAATATTTCAATTTCGTCGAATGCGTCTTCAAAAGGATCTCTTTCTATGACGGGTAATTCATATTTCTTTTGTGGTTCATCAAATAAAGAGATGATCTTTGTCTTATAGTGATTTTTAGCCAACAGGAATCTCGCTTCGATCAATAATTCGTGTTTTTGTTTTCCCGTAAACCTGAAAGCACCGACAAAGATCAGTATTTGTAATGTTTCAATACCGATGTTGACTCTTTTCACAAAATCTTCAAGTGATTTGTAATTGCCGTTTTCTTTTCGTTCTTGGGGAATGCACAATTTAACAGCAGCATCTAATTTCTCAATATGCATTAAGCCTAAATAGACATCTATTCCATATACAGTTGTTTGAAATTCACTTAGGTTGACACAGGGGTTATGGATTGTAGCGCCGGCCATTTTCGCTTCGTGAACATACACTTCCGTTCTGTAAAACCCACCGCCGTTGTTAATGGCTGAAACCATAAATTCAATAGGGTAGTATGTTTTTAAATAGAGGCTCTGATAACTTTCAACAGCGTAAGAGGCAGAGTGAGCTTTGCAGAAAGAATAGCCGGCAAAAGATTCGATTTGTCTGTAGACCTCTTGTGATAATTGTTCAGGATGTCCTTTTCTCTTACAGGATTCAAAAAAATCATCTTTTAATTTCTGTAATGCAGAAAGTGATCTTCCTTTTCCGCTCATTGCCCTTCGCAGGACATCACCATTTTGTGCAGATACTCCCCCATAGTGAAGGGCAATTTTGATCACATCTTCCTGATAGACCATAATGCCATAGGTTTCGCCCAATTCCTTTTCAAACACTTCATGAAAATATTCAAATTGACCGGGATGATTATGGCGGAAAATATACTCACGCATCATACCGCTTTGTGCTACACCTGGGCGAATGATAGAGGAAGCGGCAACCAATACTTTATAATTATCACACTTCAGTCTTCTTAATAATCCGCGCATAGCGGGCGATTCGATATAAAAGCAACCTATTGTTTTTCCAATACTCAATAACTCATTACATTTTTCTTCATTCTTTGAAATCGTGGTGTCTTCAATATCTATGGTAATATCTCTCTTTTCTTCAATCAGCATAACTGTATCTTTTATCGTTCCTAAGCCTCTTTGGGAGAGAATGTCAAATTTTTCCAGACCTATTTCTTCGGCAGTATGCATATCGAACTGTACAATCGGAAACTCTTTCGGCGGAAATTCCAGAGCAGAATAATTGGTAATGGGTTCTTCGGAAATAAGGATTCCGCAAGAATGCATACTCCTTTGATTAGGAAAACCGATCATCATCTGCTCATATTTATAAATATCCTGAACAATTGCATTTTGGTCGTGTTGTTCTCTTGGCTTTTTTGAGAGCTGATCTAATTCATCTTTAGGAAGTCCGAATACTTTTCCCAATTCTCGAAATCTTGATTTTCTCTTAAATTCAACATTGGTTCCGCAAAAAGCCACATGATCTTTGCCGTACTTATTAAATATGTACTCCAGAATAGTATCCCGGTTCTTCCAACTCCAGTCAATATCAAAGTCAGGAGGCGTTTTCCGGTTAAGATTCAGAAACCTTTCAAAATAAAGATCCAATTCTAAAGGACAAATGTCAGTTATCCCCAGACAATAAGCAATGATACTGTTAGCGCCGCTTCCTCGACCCACGTGCATAAATCCCATACTATGACTGTACTGAATGATATCCCAGGTGATTAAAAAATAACCGCAAAAATTCAGATGATTAATCACTTCTAATTCTCTCGCAACCCTTTCGACAGCTTCTCTGTTTTGATCAGAATATCTTCTGCGCACACCTTCATAAGCCAGCCGAGATAATAATTTAAAATCATTTTCCTTACTGTCTGTATAATGCTTTTTATTTTTTGGTGTTTCAAAATCAAAATCAAAACTGCATTCTTGTACGAGATATTTGGTGTTTTCAATGATTTCAGGATATTGTTCGAATTGCTCTAATAGGTTTTTCTTACTAACGAAAACCTCATTATCTTTACAATAATCCTTTTCAGTCAATTTGGTAAATAAGGTATTGCCACTAATCGCTCTAAGTACTTTATGAAGTTCATATTCTTCATCCGTCTTAAAAGTTACCGGATGAAGAATCACCATTTTATGGATCAAAGATTTGAGTTCAGGCTTGACTAGTAAATTCAATTCATCATGCCTGATGCCTATAAATTCGTGTTTCAAAAATATTTCAGGAATGTTCTGCAAAGAATAGATGACAAAACAATTTTCCAGTTGAGGATTTAATTTAGGAATCTCAATTCCGTCACAATTATAATCGTTCAAAAGTCTGTTGACCTCTGTAATCCCTTTAGGATTTTTAGCCAGACAGACATAGTATTGTTCATTTTTAACCCTTACATCAACACCGACAATCGGTTTAATACCTCTATTTTCACACAACTTATAAAACTGATAGATTCCGGTTACGGTGTTAATATCCGTCAATGCCAAAACTTTCAGTTTATATTCAACAGCAATCTCAACCAGATCTTCCACAGAAATAGTTCCATAACGTAGGCTATGATATGTATGGCAGTTGAGAAACATAATTTTATCTATTGAGTCAAAAAACCAGAAGCCCTTCCTAAGCTTTTAGCACCAAACCGATCTTTCATTTTGTCCATCGTCTGGTATAATGAGATCAGTTCTTCGGTATCTTCAAAGAGATTCATTTGATGATTGCCGTGAACAAGTCCTGTAAACTTGACACCCACCAGACGAATTCTCATTCTTCGCATATAAACTTTTCTGAAAAGCTCCTGAACATACTTGAGCAAAGTATGATCTGCTGAAGTATAGGGAACTTTGCATTGCTTCATTTCTGTATCAAAATTGGCGTACCTGATTTTTACAGAAACTGTTGAGGTCAGCCATTTTTCGTGACGTAACTCATAGCATAACTGCTCTACCATTCCTGAGAGAGTGCTATGGATTTTTAGGATGTCAATGGTATCTTCGGTAAATGTGGTTTCTTTCGAAATAGATTTTTGTTCTGAATATTGTATAACAGGATTAAGATCAATACCATTAGCTTTTTTCCAAAGTTCTGTGCCGTTCTTTCCAATTAACTCCTGAAGGACATCCACTGGCATTTGAGAAAGTGTTTCTATTTTCCTCACGCCTAACCTTGAAAGCAATTCAAAAGTCACATTGCCAACCATCGGAATCTTTTTGACGGATAAAGGGTTTAGGAAAGGTTGAATTGCCAGTGGTTTCAATTCTAATTTTCCGATGGGTTTAGCTTCTCCGGTTCCAATCTTTGAAACTGTCTTATTGGTGGAAAGAGCAAAACTAATGGGTAGCCCTGTATTCTTTATGACAGCTTGTGCAATTTCTGTTGTCCATTGATAACAACCGAAAAACTGATCCATTCCTGAGAGATCCAAATAAAATTCATCTACGCTCGCTTTCTCCATTACCGGAACTTTTTCCTGAATAATTTCCGTAACCTGATGTGACATATTGGAATAGTATTCCATATCACCCTTGATTACTTTAGCTTCCGGACATAACCGCAGAGCCATTCTCAAAGGCATAGCCGAGCGGACCCCAAATTTTCTGGCTTCATAAGAGCAAGATGCGACTACACCACGGTCACCACCGCCTATGATTACAGGCTGTTTCTCTAATACAGAGTTTCTCAACCTTTCACAGGAAACGAAAAACGTATCTAAGTCCATATGTACAATTGCTCGTTCCATTTGACAAAATTAGATACATTTAGTATCATTTTTATTATATTTGCTGATACAAATTGTATCTATGTCAATTTTTTCAGATAACATCAGGTTTTTGAGAGATCAAAAGAACTTAACGCAAGAAACTCTGTCAGATGAGATCCAGCTGAGCAGAGTACGATATTCTAAATACGAAGGTGGCCGATCAGAGGCACCCTACGAAGTATTGATCAGAATTTCGAAATATTTTAAAGTGAGCATAGACCTATTACTGACAGTAGATATAAGAAAATATCCTTTGGAAGATATGATCAATATTCCAGGCAATAAGATATTATTACCTGTTGTGGTAGATTCGGAAGGAAATAATTTCATTGAAATTGTTCCGCAAAAAGCTTCAATGGGCTATTTAAAAGGATTCAGTGATCCCGAATATATTGAAAGCCTTCAAAAAATGCAGCTGCCTTTTTTGAAACATGGGAAATTCAGGGCATTTTTAGCTGATGGCGATTCAATGCCGCCATTTGCCGATCAGTCGATCATTATTGGTGAACATGTAGAATCACTGGATGATCTGAAAATAGGTAAGGGATATATTTTTGTTACGAAAGAGGGAATCACTTACAAGACCTTCTTTGAAAGACATCTGCAATCAATTACTGTGACTGCTGATAATTCTTTCTATAAACCCTACCAAATTGCACTGGAGGATATTGTTGAGATCTGGAGTTATGCCCAAGGTATACTGCCCAGAGATTATAAGCCCCATTATCTTTCAGATCATAAAAATTTAAGAAGTTTAGTTGATGAGGCAAAACGCAGCATCAGCAATTTGGAAAACGGGATCCTAAGATTAGATCAGTAAAGAAAAAAACTTCCCCGAAAGGAAGCTAAAAACACAAATGATGAAAAAAGTCCCATCCTGAGACAGGACAGTGTAAAGGTAATAATTAATAAATAATTATAATGAGCCAGCTGAGTTTATTTGATGCCGAAGAATCCTATGAATTTCCAAAAAACCTTTTGGAATACAGAGAAAATTTCCTGAGCTATGATGAAGCAGATCATTTAAAAGATCTTCTTCTCAATACCGCACCATGGAAACAACACACCCAAAAAATGTATGACAAGATGGTGCTCACGCCCAGGTTGACAGCGTGGTACGGCGATACACGATCTTATGATCTGCCCGGTAATACACCTGGCTCCCATCCCTGGATACCCGAACTTTTTGCGTTAAAAGAAAGAATAGAAAAAGAATTCGGTTGCCAATTCAACGGCGTTTTACTTAATCTGTACCGAGATAACAATGATTCCGTGGCCTGGCACCGTGATAAGGAAAGCCGATACGGAAAGCGCCCGGTCATTGCATCCATAAGTCTTGGCCAGACCAGAAACTTCGACTTCAGAAAGAGAGATCATCATCAGAGCAAATATAGCCTGCCACTTCCAAACGGATCACTGCTCATTATGAAAGGGGATCTTCAGGAGAATTGGGAACACCGGATCGCAAAATCCACACTGCCAATGAAACCCAGGATCAATCTTACTTTTAGAAAGATCATGGAAATTTAATTACTCTAAAGCGATAAAGACAAAAGTACGAATACTGTTTTACATCAATTACTGCAAAACCTGCATTTATATTAACAACATCAATTTAAACTGACGACATGGCTATCTCATATTATGACTTTATAAACCTTTCAAAGGATTCTCAATACGAGCTTATTTTGGCTGAAGGGGAGATCATTAATGAAACTTATAAGAATGAACTACGGTTTGTCTTATATGGTCTTTCCACTTTTACTGTAGAGATCGTTTATAGCAAGGTGAATGGCAAGATGACAAGTCTAACGGCCTTTCAGAATAGAGGTGTTGCAAGAAATCAAACGGATTAAATTCCAATTATTTATTATCTCATTATGTTTTTTTTTAAAGCTGATGATTTATGAACCGCGGTCTTACCGGTCTTTTCGCTCATCACCTCAAATTGCGGACTTTCCTCCGATGCCCGCCTTTGCCTGTTCATAAAAACGAAATCGCTGGTATGGACCTTTGTTATTACACCTTGCGTTTCACCATATCGGAATTTCCATTTGACGTGATCTCCTTTTTTCAACATAACTCTTTTTTTAATTATTGTGTTTATTTATTAATCTGTTCATCAGGTAGTTGTTACAGAGCCGAAATTTTAAGTGCTAAAGATTGTCTCGGAAATACTTTATCCAAACTTCTTTTTCCATTTGATCTTTAACCTGACATACTCTGCATTTTCCTCAGCCTCTTTCCATTTCTTATAGAATATATCAGCTGCTTTGGCTTTTCCGGGATCTCCGGTACCGCGCTCCAATGGCTGATAATCCTTTTCCGCATCATATTTTTTACCGCCTTTGTAATTGAAATACCGACGTGCTCTTGTAAATCCCATCTGAAGATATTTTCTTGCCATATCGGCTCCGACGAAATCATTCTGATCTATATAATCAAGAAAGAGCTGAAAGATCTTATCCGAGCTTTCCTTGGCAATTGCTTCATCTTTGAACCGCCAATATTTTCCGATCTCTGTTTTGTAAGGCTCACATATCAGTACGCCCTGCTCACCCTTTCCAACTTTGTATTTTTCCGGATGCTTGCGGTAATCTATATCAGGTTTCCAGGAATAGTCCGCAGCATTGAAATTCAGATAACTTGATTTGTCATTGTTCATAGTAATATTCTAACAAATGAAGTGCCTATAATTTTATTACAAATATTCTGTGAAACGTTATCACCAGATGTCCCTTAAATTATTCAAATAGCAATATCTTTGCGTCAGGATCAAACCGTAATATGTCAATCTATGAACGATAAGGAAGTGAGTTTTCCGGTGTATTCCCCGACATCTGTCATAGGTATATTCAGTAATGCACTGAAGCTGAATGCGACAGTCAATCTTATCTATCTCAAGGGAAGATATTCCTATGGCGGCGGTAAAGCATATGGGAATTATTACTATGACCAATTGTTCTCAGAAGGAGACCAGGTTTCCATCGGGATCCGTATTTCTGCCTTGTTAAGAAGTAAGATGATGAACAATGAAGTCTATACGCTCAGGGGATTTATAGAAAAAAATGTAAAAAACTCTTTTATCGAACTACGCTTTGTAGTGGATGAGATCGTTCAGCAGGAAGAGAGATCTGTTTCTGAAGAAGAACTCGAACGGTACGCACTGATCCAGAAAAAATTGGAGACAGATTCAAAAGATCTGGAAACCCTGATCAGGGATAAGATGCTAAAAAATGAGAAGATCAGGATCGCTAACATCTATGGTAACAATGCCATCGTCCAAAAGGATTTCGCAGAAGGTCTGGATATATCCCAGACCTATTTTGAGATCTCTGACCACAACTGCAATATTACCTCCTCAACAGCGATCATTGCGGCATTGAATGAAATTTCTGCCAAGGAATTTGATATCGTTGCTTTAGTGAGGGGAGGAGGTGACCGGCAAAGTATGGAAACATTCAATGACCTCAGACTTTCAGAATTATTCATTACACTGCTGCCGGTCACCGTTACAGCCATTGGGCATACGGTCGATGAAACATTGCTTGACAAGCTGGCGGACAAGAGGTTTCACCTGCCTCATGATTATGGTGCGGGACTTCATGCCATTGCTGAAAAACTATCAAATGAAAGATCCAATTCCAGAGCACTGCTGATCGATGAGGTGAAAAACGATGTGACGAAACAGTTCTCAGAACAGGTGGTGACCCTCGAAAAACAGCTGAAGACAAAGAACGACGAGTTTACTGAAGCTCAGAAAACATATAAAGAACAGATCGAAGCACATAATAAGACTTTTGCAGACCAACTGAAGGTCAGAAATGAGGAGTTCGAAAAGCTACAGATGAACTCTACGAAACAGCTTGAAGCGCTTCAGACTAATTTCCAGGAGCAGCAGAAACAGCGGCAGCAGGAAATGGAAAACTACAAAAAAGAGATCGCTACACTCCACGAAAAAAATATTCAGTCTGCGATCAATGAAAAAACAGTCTCCCTCAATATTGCTTTGGAAACTTTGAAGCAGGAAAATAAGCGATTGAATAAGGAAGTTCAGAGCAGTACAACCGTTTATGTCAAGATTATTATTGCATTTTTACTGGCAATGGTCATCGGATTCACGCTCGCCAAAATTCTTTAAAGAAATAAAGCTACTGATATTATGGATGAAATAATTTAGTATTCATTATCAGTAAAATGGAGGGAAGTTCCTGGATTCTTCGTAGTGATCCCAAAGATTGTATTATTAATCCGATACATTCTAATACCACATCTACGTTGATTTTATTATTAACCTGATAATAAGAGCTTTGCTGGCATTTTATTTGTTCTTATAAGGATAAAATATACATCATGGCAGATAATAAATCGAAAAAAGACCAGCGTGACCGCAATAAAGTCAGTGGCTCAGAAAATTATGAAATCCAGTATTTCAAAGATAAAATGAATGTCAGTTCTCAGGCTGTTACCGGAGCGATTCGCGCTACAGGATCCAACGACCGAAAAGTTCTTGAAGCGTATTTAAAGGACAAGCATAAAAAATAATTTACCCGGCAGCTTTATACAGAAAGCGTCCATTCTATCTCATCTTTCTGGCAGTGTCAGAAAGATTTTTGTGATCTAAAATCCAACACTATGAAATTATCAGATTACCATAAAAAAAGATCGGAAGATAAGACCCCTGAACCTTTCGGAGGCAAGCCTTCAGGAACAGAACTACGGTTTGTTATTCAGAAGCACGATGCCTCGCATCTGCATTATGATTTCCGCCTTGAGATGGATGGCGTGCTGAAAAGCTGGGCGGTTCCCAAAGGACCTTCACTGGATCCCGGTATCAAACGACTTGCAATGATGGTGGAAGACCATCCCTACGATTACAGAGATTTTGAAGGCATCATCCCTAAAGGACAGTACGGCGGTGGAACCGTCATAGTCTGGGATGAAGGTACCTATGAACCCATAGAACCGGTTGAAGGCGACCTGAAAAAACAGGAGAAGAACCTCCTGCATCAGCTGTATTCAGGAAAGCTGAAAATAAAACTCAAAGGTAAGAAGTTAAAGGGTGAATTCGCCTTGGTTAAGGCATACGGAAGAGGCGAGAACGGATGGCTGCTGATGAAGCTCGATGATCGATACGCCACAACAGATGATGTTACTTTAAAAGATAAATCAGTGATTTCAAAGAAGACCATTGCCCAGATGGAAAAATCACCGGATAAGGTCTATGGTAAAAATATCATTAAAGTTGACAGTACGACGAAGGATACGAAAACTACCGGTAAAGAAGCGGCCGAATTGGTGGATTCACAACTCAATGCCACACCTCCAAAGAAAAAAACAGCTACCCGAAAAGTCAGCACGTTATTAAAAAATACTGCCGAACAGAAATTCTATCATGAGGTAGAACCGATGCTGGCTACATTGGTCGATCAGCCTTTTGAGAGTGATGACTGGCTGTATGAAATTAAATGGGACGGCTACAGGGCAGTCGCTTTTATGGACGGAAAAAATGTTGAGCTGAAATCCAGAAACAACAAAAGTTTTTCCGAAAAATTCTATCCCATCCAGCAGCAGCTAGAACAGATGAATCTCAAAACCATTATTGACGGAGAAGTGGTCGTTCTTGGAAAAAAAGGATCGGCAGATTTTGGTTCATTACAAAACTGGCGAAGCGAAGCGGATGGGGATTTGGTCTATTACGTATTTGATATCCTCTGGTACGAGGGCAAAGACTTAAAAGAACTTCCCTTAACAGAAAGAAGGGCAATACTGGAACAAGTATTACCGCAAAATGATTCTGTACTCATCAGTCAGGACTTCCATACTTCAGGCATTGAATTTTTAGAAGCTGCCAAGAAAATGGGATTGGAAGGCATTATGGCCAAAAGAAAAGACAGCTTATACTATACAAAAAACAGAACTAAAGATTGGTTGAAAATTAAAGCCAACAAAAGACAGGAGGTGGTGATCGGGGGCTTTACCCTAAATGATGATTCCAATAAACTGTTCAGCAGCCTTTTGGTGGGTGTTTATGATGGTAAAAAATTAATTTATACCGGAAAGGTGGGAACAGGATTTAATGCTAAAATGCAGAAAGAGATGATGGAACAGTTCAAACCACTGATCACAGATAACGTACCATTTTCTGAAGAGCCCGATGTTAACAAACCATCCCGTTTTCGTCCCAATCCACCTCATGCCACGGTAACATGGCTAAAACCGGAACTGATCGGAGAGGTCAGCTATACGGAAATGACGACGGACGGTGTTATGCGCCATCCGTCATTCGAAGGGATGAGAGATGATAAGAAGGCAAACACCGTAATTCTTGAAAAAGAAGCTGAGACTACGGATATTATCGCTGATCATTCGATTGTACAACCACGACAAAACACCAAAAGAAAAACACTGCTCAATCCTACAGAAACAACCCAGGTAAAAAAAGTCAACAAACACGAACTTAAGTTTACCAATCTCAATAAAATATTCTGGCCGGATAATAAGATAACAAAGCGTGATCTGATCAATTATTACTACCAGGTCGCACCATATATATTACCATATCTCAAGGGGCGTCCTCAAAGTATGAACCGATTTCCGAACGGCATTGCCGAAGAAGGATTCTATTTTAAAGATATTACAGGAAAGGCTCCCGACTGGATCGAAAGATACAATTATCACAGCGATACGGATCAAAAAGAGAAACAGTATCTGGTTGGAAGCGATGAAGCCACACTGTTGTATATGGCCAATCTGGCATGTATTGAAATGAATCCCTGGAACAGCACTGTTAAAAAGCCGGATCACCCGACCTACTGCATTATTGATCTCGACCCGGATAAAAATACGTTCGATCAAGTCATTGAAACCGCGCAGGTGACCAAACAGATCCTCGACGATATGGGCGTGCCCTGCTACTGCAAGACCAGCGGTTCTACAGGACTGCACATTTATATTCCTCTAGGAAATAAATATACCTATGAACAAAGTAAAGAGTTTGCCAGAGTCATCGTCAAACTGGTTAACGAAGCACTTCCTGAAATAACCACTACTGAACGACATATATCAGACCGTAATGGTAAAATGTATCTAGACTTTTTACAGAACAGACCCCATGCGACCATTGCCTCAGTGTATTCTGTCAGACCAAAACCTGGCGCAACGGTATCCATGCCCCTGGAATGGGATGAAGTCAAAAAGGGTTTGAAGATGAGCAATTTTCACATCTTTAATGCGATGGAGCGTTTGGAAAGCCTGGGAGATATTTTCAAGCCTGTATTAGGAAAAGGCATTGATATGATGAAAATTATTTCAAAATTTTCAGATCAATAGTCTGACTACACTCACCTTATCTATAAACTATACCTATACGGCCGTTTTTTATTTAAACGGCTGCTTTTCTATTCAACCATATATTTTTGGAATCGAAGTATTATCATTTTCTCAGGATAAATCGTACAAATATTTCATCCTTTAGTCGTTAACCTTTGGCCATTCCGTTATTATCATCAATAAATTTCAAAAATCTTTTCGGTACTACGAAAAGGTAGTGATTTTATGTGATGTTCAATTTCCAACTTTACCTCATTAAAAGTTGATCAACTGTTCACATCATTTAAAACCAAAAAATCACCGTTATGAATATCGAACGAACAGAATTTATCGCATGGATGGAAAAGATCATGGAACGATTTGACCTCCTGAAAGAACAAGTGCCATCCAAACAGTCCAGATTCATCGAGATCGACGGCGAAGTATTGCTTGACAATCAAGACGTATTACAACTCTTAAAGATCAGTTCAAGGTCATTGCAACGCTACCGAACGAATAAAAAACTGCCTTATTACACCATCAGCGGCAAGCTTTATTACAAGCTGTCCGATGTCCATCAGCTCATCAGAGAATGTTTAAGTTCCTGATAACATAAGACAGAAGCTGCCAAAGAAGTAGGCACAATTCCAAATCAACGCATTCAACGCTCATCCCGCTACCTTCATCGCACAAAATATCTGCTATGGAAAAGAAGGTACAGAATGAAACCCATGAAACCAATAAAATCAAGCCAGTGTCCGACACCCTTCTTGTCCTGAACATCCAAACCAATGCGGTCGAGATGGTCAAAGGCGTTGACAAGGAGGGAAATCTGCAAAAGATCACTCCCAACGAGAAAAAGGACAATGATCAGTTGATCAGGGTTGACAAGCATGGTGATCTGTTCTCCAACTTCTTTTCCAATTTTTACCGGCAGCTGAAAAACCCTTCCCATTTCAATTTCTTCAAGGTCTCGGAATACGATGCCGTCAACACGGCAAAAGACCTACAGCAGTATGTGGATCAGGCATCGCCTGAAGAAAGGGAAAAGCTGAAAGAATATGAAATACAACCAAAGAATATCAATAATCCAAAAAATCAGAATACAATGGAAAACAACACAGACAATCAGGAATACCGTTTCCAGCCGGAACAGATCGACTGGAAGACGATGGAAAAATTCGGGCTCAACCAGGAAAAACTTGAAAAGATGAATGCTATGGATCCTCTGCTCAGAGGCTTTAAGACCAATAATTTAATTCCCATTACCATCAATCTCGGAACAGCGGTCAGCAAGATGGATGTCCGTCTATCTCTTCAAACCGCAGACAACGGCGAGGTTGCCGTTAACCTGCACGGCATCCGCAAAGAGCCGAACTACAACCTCAAGTTCCTCGGTCACGAGTTCACCGATGAAGACAAGAAGAACCTCAAAGAAAGCGGAAATATGGGAAGGGTTGTCGATCTGGTCAATCCCAAGACCGATGAGATCATTCCTTCAGTCATCAGCCGTGACCGCCTGACCAACGAACTGGTGGCCTACAGGGCGGAGTATATGAAGATCCCCGATGACATCAAGGGGATCAAGCTGGATGACCACCAGAAACAAACCTTATTAGAAGGCAAGCCGCTTTATCTGGAAGGGATGACCTCCAAAAAGGGAGAACTGTTCGATGCGATCGTACAATTCAATGCAGACAAGCGCTATGTCGAATTTATCTTCAACAACAACCAAAACCAACAGCAAGGACAACAACAGGACCCATCCAGTCAGCAAAATCAATCCAAAGACGGGGAAGCCCCAAAAGTATTTCGTGGAAAAGAACTGGATGATGCACAATATGAAAAGTTCAAAGCAGGGCAGACGGTCTATGTGGATGGTCTTGTGGACGGCAAAGGAAAAGCCTACCAAGGCTACATTACCTTCAACAAGGAAACATCCAAAACGGACTTTTCATTTACCAATCCCAACAAGCTGAAGGAAAAAGCCCAACCATCCGAAGACTACAAGATCCAGAAAGCGGTCAATTCCGATGGTAAGACCAACGAAGCCACCAAGAACATCAAAGAACCGCTGGAGTCCAAACAACAACAGCCAGCAAATAAACAGCAGGAGGCCCAGCAGAAGAAAGCGACCAGATCCAAAGGGCGCAAGATGTAATCCGAGACTTACAATTACAACCACAAATACAATCACAAAAACAATTCTAATCATAATAAATCCAATCCTATGAAAGCCATTATCTCAGAAAAACCCAGTGTCGCAAGAGAGATCGCCCAACTGTTAAATGCCAACGAAAGAAAAGACGGTTACCTGGAAGGGAACGGGTATTGCATAACCTGGGCATTGGGTCATTTGGTGTCATTAGGAATGCCGGAAGATCATGGTATAAGAGGCTTTGACAAAGCCTCTTTGCCTATCTTTCCCGATCCGTTCCTGTTAATCCCAAGGTCCATTAAAAAACAAAACCAGAAAGGTTACCAGCCTGATCCTTCCGCACTCAAACAGTTAAAAACAATTCAAAATGTCATCAACCGATGCGACAGCATCATTGTAGCCACCGATGCAGGAAGGGAAGGAGAGCTCATCTTCCGATATATCTATCACTATCTCCAATGCAACAAACCTTTTGAAAGGCTATGGATCAGTTCCCTTACCGAAAAGGCTATACACGACGGTTTCAAAAAACTCCAGCCAAGTTCAGCATTCGACGGTCTCTATCAGGCAGCCAAAGCCAGAAGCGAAGCAGACTGGCTGGTCGGGATCAATGCCACGCAGGCATTAAGCATTACAGCTAACCAAGATGTTTATTCTCTAGGCAGGGTACAGACCCCTACACTCGCGCTGATCTGCAAGAGATTTGAAGACCATCAAAATTTTACACAAAAGAAATACTGGCAGATCCAGCTGAAGCATAGAAAAGAATACCTTGATTTTACCAGCGTGTCCAAAGAACAATGGGAAAACAAAAAACAGATAGAACAGATGCTCAAATCCATAGAGCGGGAGGGAAAAGCCACGGTTGAAGATGTCTCTGTTAAAACTGTAACAGAACAATCGCCCTTACTTTTTGACCTGACAGAACTTCAAAAAGAAGCCAACAGAAAACTAGGACTATCTGCCGATGAGGTCTTGCAGACCGCACAGTCTCTTTATGAAAAAAGATTTATTACCTATCCACGAACCGGCAGCAAATATATTCCCGAAGACCTCTGGGCAGAGATCCCGGAACTGGTCAGAATTCTCAATACCGTCGATCAATTCAAACCTGCCATTTCAACCCTTAAATTCGGGAACTTCAACAAACGGATAGTGAATGACCTCAAGGTGACCGACCATCACGGACTGTTGATCACTACAAAAATACCTTCTGCGCTTACCGCAAAAGAGAAGGCCATTTACGATATGATTGCCTGCCGTTTACTGGAATCCCTTTCAGAACATTGCTCCAAGCAGCTCAGCCATATCACGATCAAAGTACACCATTATGAATTCAGCATCAAAGGATCAAAAATAATGACCAAAGGCTGGCGCGCCATCAAGGGGATTCTTTCCGAGCAGAACAACAATAATACATATAAAAACGAAAATTGCAACAGCAATGATAATATCAATAACGTCGAAGAAATGCTCCTTGAACTTCCTGAATTGAAGATCGGTGATGAGCTGAAAATCTCCCAAGCTGAGCTACAGGAAAAAACGACCCAACCACCCAAACTGTACACTGAGGCAGATCTGTTGTCAGCCATGGAAAATGCAGGAAGATCGATAGAAGATAAAGAACAACAGAAAGCCATTTCAAATATCGGGATAGGTACACCCGCCACCAGAGCCTCCATCATTGAGACCCTGCTTAGCAGAAACTACATTATTCGAAAAAGCAAAGCGCTTACTCCAACCGAAAAAGGACTAAAAGTTTATGGTCTTGTCAAAGACCAAAAGATCGCCAATGTACAAATGACCGCAGAGTGGGAGATGGCATTGGACAAGATCGAAAAAGGCGAGCTCAATTCAGAACAATTCATCACCGATATCAAAGACTACACATCAGAGATCACTAACGAACTACTATCACTATCCATTCTACAAGAAAACATTCCCGAACTCAAATGCCCAAAATGCCAACAGCAACACCTCATCATCAAAGACAAGATCATCAAATGTCCTGATGAACAATGTAATTGGATACAGTTCAGAAATGTCTGCGGTGTACAGCTCAGCGTTGAACACATCACTTCACTCGTCAACAATAAAAGAACACCACTCATAAAAAACATGAAGGCCAAAAACGGCAAAAAGTTCAGTGCTTTTATAATTCTTAAAGATGATTTTACTACATCATTTGAATTTCCTGCAGAGAGATGATGTTTATAAAAAGCACTACAAATGCCAGCAAGAGCAGGACTAATTCTAAAAGAATTTTATCTGCTATTTTCTTGTAATATAATCTACCGGATTTCTTATCCAAATCCATAATTTTTCTACTTACATCAAAAATATAAAACTAAAATAGACAGACAGGTTTGTCTATTTTAGTTTTTTATTGTACATTTGTCTCGTAAGAATAAAATTATGACATCACCGAAAGATAGAATCCTGAATATTACCTTTTTGCTTTTTGCAAATCAAGGTTACAATTCGACCGGTATCAACCAGATTATCTCTGAAGCCAAGGTTGCTAAAGCAAGTTTTTACCAGCATTTTCAATCGAAAGAGGATCTTTGTGTGGAATTTTTAAAGATCCGTCACGACTATTGGTTTAATGAGCTGACTACTTTTATAGAAAGAAGTGACTCAGCCAAATCCAAGGTGACTGCGTCTTTTGATTTCTTGATTTATATGAATGCTAAGGAAAATTTCAGAGGGTGCAGTTTTCTCAATATTCTTTCTGAGATTCCCAGTGATAATGTCAAGATTTTAAATGTTATTCAAGATCATAAGAAAGACCTTAGACTGTTCTTTGCAAATATGACAAACGACGAAACTCTGTCTGACCATATCTATATGCTATTTGAGAGTTCGATCATCGAAAGTCAGTTATTTAAATCGAATCAATTAATAGAGAGATCAAAAACAATTATTAACAATTTAATTTTTTAAAAATGGAACAAAAACATCCACTTCCACCATTTACATTAGAAACAGCTTTACAAAAAATACAAGTTGCGGAAGATGCGTGGAACACGCAGGATCCTGAGAAAATTTCTAAAGCCTACACCATTGACAGTGAATGGCGAAATAGAGATCAATTTGTCAATGGAAGAGAAGCAATCGTCGCTTTCCTTTCCGACAAATGGAAAAAGGAATTAAACTATCAGCTTAAAAAGGAGTATTGGTCGCATACCGACAACCGTATTGCCGTAAGGTTTGAATATGAATATATGAATAAAAACGGAGAATGGTTCAGAGCATACGGAAATGAAAACTGGGAATTTGACGAAAATGGGCTGATGAGAAAAAGATATGCCAGTATCAATGATCTGGCGATTAAAGAAGAAGATAGAAAATTTAAGTAACGCCAAAATTACCTTCATATGTGGAATTTAACAATTGTACCGTCGAATTTGTTGGTTCCACTTTATCATTCTTTATATCACATCGACATATTATACAAAAGCATCTTTGACCACCCTAACAAATCAGAAGTGAACTTCTTGAGATAAAATGCAAAAAGCAGCCCTGGAGCTGCTTAGTTCTATTCATCCTAAATTAATCACCTTTCTCGTGTTCATGAGGTTTTAGTTTTGGATGTTTAGGTTGATTAGGAGGATTTACTCTCCTTCTTTTGTCGGGCTCGCCATCTGGTTTTTTAGGCTTAGGTCCCGGCTTGATCGCTTCGATTGTGCTCATAGCAAAAAGAATTTGTTAAAACTTATTTCTAATATTAAAACAGATTAATATCAATTTCAAAAGTAAGTCTCCGCTATATTAATTCATTACGGAAAACCGTATTAACATTTGTTATATGATAGAATAAGAAACTTTCTGCTATATAACAATTATAAAAACATTACCTTCTTCTCGGAGCGCTTCTTGTATGTGGTCTAACATAAGTGCCGTCCTTTCGGATATAACCCTTTACACTAACGGATCCTCCAGAACTTGATCCTGAATTATAGCTGGAACCAGCGCTAACTGTTGGAGAAGTATAGTTTGATGTCTTGGAATAGTTGCTGTATGCAGAGTGCTGAGGGTTATTTGCCCATCCGTTAAAATTTCCCCATTTAATCTTCCTGTAATTTTTCTTGTTGGGTTTGGATGATAAATAAACTTCTCTTCCTTTAGGAATCACTGTTGTAGAAGTTTCGCTATTACTGCTTGAATAGAGTGGTGTATCTTCCTGTAGCAGGACAGTATAATAATTTGTACATGAAGTTACTGATAATAGTAAAATCAGATAAAGTAATGATTTTTTCATTGTAAATAATTTTATTTACAAATCTAAAATTACTTACACTTAAATAATTACGGAAAACCGTAATCAATAGCATTTTATTGATGAAAGCTTTTTAATACTTTAATTAATTGCTCTTTCTCCCCACTTCCTGTAGTAGAAAATCGTACCAAAGGTATTCTATACTTCTCTAAAATCTCATTCTTCATGACATCTCTTTCGGATTGTCGGCTTTCCATTTTATGATATTCATACCCATCAACTTCTATTGCTAACACAGGATTTTTCCCCAACTTGTTATAGATCACAAAATCAAGATGCGTGGCGTGATGTCTAGCATATTTTTCTTCTTCATAACTTAATCTCGAAAAATCTAACAACAGATTTCTTAGTGGATGATGCAGAATGACTCCATATTTCAAAAATTGTTCTTCATACAAGACTTCCCTAATTAAAATATACATAAGATTCTCACTGTCGAAAACAGATTTCTTTTTTTGATCCGATAAAATAGCTCTTCTTTTTTCTTCATACCCTTTGTACAGGTAATCAAAAATAGAGTGTACCTCACTGTTTATTACATTAAAATTATTATAATCAATATAACGGATCAGATCTGAGATATTTGTGTCATTGTCACTTTCATTTCCGTTCACCAATAGAATCAGCTGATCTTTGGCTCTGGAGATCGCTACATTGAGTCGGTTCGGGTTGTCGGTGAATTCAGAGATTTCATTATCAACGGTGGAGAGAATAATCACATCATTTTCTCTTCCCTGAAACTTATCCACCGTATCTGCTTTGATATCTGTTCCCTGAAATGTTCTTTGTAATGCTAAGGTCTGATTACGGTAAGGCGTTACAATTCCCAGATTTACACCTTCCAGCTTTTGCTGTGGAATGATTTCCTGAATAATCACATCAATCTGCCGCTGATTTTCTCTCTGCCGGGCATGGTTGCCTTCAGTTGTTTTATAGACCAACAAAGGTTCTCTTTCTGTCTGTCCTTCCGAAAGGATAATCAGCTGATCATTATAAAACTTACGGTTACAAAAATCAATGATTTTAGGATGGCAGCGATAATGTTCTTTTAACAGGGTTTTTGGTACTTCCGGAAATACTTCTGTTACGGAGGAAAGTAGGCTATGATTGGAATAGCGATAAGGTTCCGGAATATTATAGTTCTTAAATATCTGATCTGTATTTTCTGCTGTTACGGAATCTACTACATTGGGAAGCTGTTTTAAATCTCCTACGATGACAGCCTGTTTTGCGCAGGATAATGCGAGTACACCCGTTGCAAGATCTACCTGTGAAGATTCGTCAACAATGACATAATCATAGAAGACATTTTCAGCAAGACTTCTTCTTAGTGAGTAGGTCGTACTCATAATGACAGGATAATCGGAAATGAATTCTTCTGATTTAAAACGAAGATCCCATTCGGTATATTCTGAACGTTTTTGTCCTTTATATTTTTGGTATAGCTTGTTTTTAAATAGCTGCATCGATCCTTCAGTATATTCTTTCATTTTATCATGGAAGGAAAAATGCTCTAACGTATTTTGCAGCTCATGCTTTCTTACAGTAAGCTCTGAAATTTTTACCCCATAGTATTTTGACTGAACAATCCTGATCATTTCTTCATACGATAAGGTATAAAAAATCTTATCCCTCACCCCATACAGAAAAGGAAATATGAGTTTTCGCCACCAATAAAATCTCTTACCATTTTTTTCGTACTCTTCCAACGTAACCCATAATGAAAGCAGCTGATCTGAACTGACATTCTTTTTAAAACAGATTTCAGTTGCTAATGCGATATCATCCGTAAAATGCTGATGCTCTGTTTTGATCTTGTCTATTTCCCGTTTAAGCAAAGCCAATTCATTATTTACTTCCAACTTTTCAACAAGTTCAGTAAAAAGAAGGGTAGTAGATTGAATAAGCGATTGTTCCTGTTCTTTTTCTAATCTAAAATCCGATAAATTCGGGATTTCGGTCTGATTGTCGATAAATTCCTTTTTATTCTGACTGCTTCCTAATAATGCTGCCATAAAAGAAACCCCATTGCTCTCCAGTTTCTCAAAAACATTTTTTGTTGCAGAATTATTGCTTGAAACAACAGCTACGCTCTGATTATTTATCACCGCATTGGCAATGATATTAAGAATAGTCTGTGTCTTTCCTGTTCCCGGAGGACCTTCTATAACACTTAGTGGATTTGAAAATGCATTGTCTACTCCTGATTTCTGGCTTAGATTAAAACCAAACGGGAAGATTTCAATAGGAGAGGCGTGGTAATTCTTTTCGGGTTCTTTTCCGTTAAGAAAATTATACAGGATAGAGGTCTCAGGAATAAAACGGATACTCCCATAGCTATTGGAAAGAATGTTATTGCCTTCCTCTGTCTTCAAACCAACACTTTCTGCAATTGCCTTTAGATAAGAAAAGATAGTTCCTGCTCTCTCACTTTGAATAGCAGATCTCACTATCTTAATTCTATGTTGAGGATAAGAATAGGCTTTATCATTGCTTTTATATACCACGTTACACTTATTTTCTTCAAAAGAATAAGATTCTATCTCGTCACTTCTGTCCTTATTATCTATGTATAATGCTTCTCTTCTAATAGTATGTGGTTTAGATTTTTGCATGAATTAATAATTACTTTTAAATATAATAAGCTGTATATAAAGTAAGACTCAAAATCCTAGGGATTTCCGAGTGGTCAGGTTAAATTATGCCCAATTGCTGAGCAATATCTTGCTTGTATTTTTCAAAAGGTTCATTGTTTGACTCAAAACATTCTTTGCCAAATAGATCTTTTTTTATTGAGTATTCATCTCTTTTCAGTAATGTGGCAATTTCTTTAATTTGCGAATCAGAATAGATTTTTCTTTTTTGTAGCATATCATAGGAAATATTCTTGTGATAATTGTATCTGCTCTGTAACCTGAATATGGATATGAAATCATCAACATTTTCAATTTTTGATAAATTTGATAAATTAACATCAATATCTTCTAATTTTTCTATTCTTGAATTTTTATATTTTAATTTGAATTTTATCAAGTTATTAAAACTATAGTCTTTCGAGCTGGGAACTATATTTTTTAAATCATCATTGATGTTAAATTCTTTTGTGAGTTTAAATTTTGAATTACAAGAGTAACAACATGGTACGAGATTAAATAGCGAAAGGGATAAAAAAGCATTCGAATTTTTTGGTAACACATGATCCAAAGTAAAATGTTCGTTCTCAAACTCTTCTTTATACCCGTCTTTTAATTTCTGAACTATTTCAGTACCAATTTTAGGAAATAAAATCTTGATATCCTTTTCATAAATAAAACTTGATTTTCTTTTTTTTGAAATGTAATTTGTTGCAGATTCACTAATTATTGTTTTTAATATCTTGTTTGGAGCATAATTAATCAATTCATCAATAGAGGAATATTTATCGTTAAAATTATTAACGTATTCGATATTACAGTAAAAACAACTTTTAATATTTACATTCTTTCTAGTTAAAAAATCTGCTATCTCTCGTTGTAATTTCGAATATAGATAGTCTTTTTCTTCAGTTCCAATTCTGAATAATTGATTAAGATTATTTACATTGTCCTTTGTTGTGAATTCCACCAACTCACAAAAATCTGCTGTAAGAAGCTTTTTTAAATCCCAAGAAATATCTATTTTTTTGATTTCCATGCAAATTTCAATATGATTAGAAATTTCAGTAGAAATACTATCAAAATATTCATTCAAGAAAGTTTGTTTTTCTATTACTGTTGTGAAAGGATAGTTGATTTTTCTCATTCAGTTTGCTTTTTTAATTTTTTAATTTCTTCCAAACGAATATTTAGTCTCTCTTCTTCTACATCTAAATAAGTTTTATCTCCAAAACGAACTTTTAACTCATCCAAATGATTATACAAAATAGCCCGTATATAATCTTCACCAATTAATGTTATAAATTTATGATACCATTCTATTTGAATATCAAAATCCTCTGGCTTATCAGTTCCATCTTTAGTTTTTTCATAGTACTCTAAAAATTTTTGGATTTCGTTCTTGACAAAGGCACCTTTTGTATCTGTAATAAAGAAGGCATCAGTGAGCATTTGGTGCACGTTTTCACCAAATGTATTATCGCCCTTGTAAGAACTTGGTCTTGATTTTCCATTTTCATCTACTTCCAAAAATAACACGTTTTGCTTGGGAATATCAGATAGTATGAATGGAGAATGAGTGATGAAGAGCAGGTTAAGATTTTGATATATGTTCTCTATTGAATTTAGAGCTGTAAGCAAATCATTTATAAACTTCCTCTGAAAATCTGGATGGGCATATAATTCTATTTCATCAAAAATAATATTGACATTGTTGTAATGTATAAGCTCTTTTCTTTTTTCTACACCATGTTCATCTTCTTGACTATGGTTTTGAACTGATTTTAAATTTCTTAAATGATAAATTACCGAATGAATACTGTATAATTTTTGTTTCTCTCCAGAACTAAAATTATCAAAATGATTATTTGAAGGTTCTTCAGCAAAATAGTAATTAACTT
Source organism: Chryseobacterium sp. DT-167 (assembly GCF_058310155.1). Lineage (NCBI taxonomy): Bacteria > Pseudomonadati > Bacteroidota > Flavobacteriia > Flavobacteriales > Weeksellaceae > Chryseobacterium > Chryseobacterium sp. DT-167. Next base: position 92,562 of record NZ_JBZEEQ010000015.1, read on the forward strand.
TAAATATTGAGGGCAAAGATTCTTTGATTGAAAATTCATCATTAGAAAAATGTACAATTGCAGGTAAATCCATTCTTGATTGCTTCCACGACTGATGTATCTTTACGTACAGTTCGGTAATCTCCAAAAGCTTTTCATTTGTATCTTTTTCAAATAAATCGTTTTTATCTAAATATAAATATCTCAAGAAGAATAAAGCTTGTCTAAGTTTATCTGTATTATGGCTAGAATCCTGATCAATTGCTTTAAAATAATATTTTAACTTTTTTCTATTTTTAATAGAGTATTTACTTCTTGTAATTGGAAAATCATAATGCTTAACTTCAACATTATAACTTTCAAAACAATCTTTAAATTCCTTATAAACTGAATAATGTCGCATTCTTATCAGTTTAAAAATGATATAATCTCGTACAAAAGGATAGAAAAAATGATCTGTATTTATTTTTATTATCTCATTTTCATAAAAAATCGAAAAAATTGAGTTTAAAATTTTCTGCTTGTCTACTTCTGAAATATCTAACCATTGGTTTCTATTTTCTTTACTATTCCAGTCATGCCATGCTTCTGATTTTGCTTGGTTAAAACCAGTAAATTTATCTTCGTTTAACTCAATACTCACATACTTAATTTCTTTTCCCTCTGAAATATTACGTAAGGCAGCATCTTGCAGGATATTAACTAAAAATCGTGATTTTGAAAGTTCCTTTTCGGAATTGATGTTAATATTTCCCTCTTCTCTCATAGGATTAATTACAACAGGTAATTGGTAACCGTCATTTTTATGAAAAACCCCTTTTAACCATTCGCCTGATTCTAAAGCATTATATCCGTAATGCGAATAATTGATAACCATGGTATAAAAAAAATCTTGAAAAAAATGTAGTTCTTCACGACTAATTTTTAAATGTTCTATTTCTTGCCCAGATTTTAAAACTTCTTTAGAAATATCAAACTTCTCTTTTATAAATATATTACTATTTTGGTGAAAGTCTGTTATTTTAACCTCATCGTCTTTCAATGTAATTTTTCTGATTTTTTCTTGGGCATTGGTTCCAAAACATTTTAACTCTCCATCATTCATTGTACAGGGTTCAGCTTTGTGTATAATAAATATTTCAACATTAATGTCTTTTAAATCCTGTACTTTGCTATTATTAAATTTGGTAATCAAGTCATTTTGTCTATCTTTATTAGCATCATAATAGAGATTTTCAGCTTCAATAAAATCATGTTTTATTGCCAATGACATTTTTACAATAGAAGCTACTAACAATTCCACCAATGCGCTTTTGCCACTTCCATTTTTACCTACTATAGCAGAGATGTTAATTTTTGTTTTTAAATCTCCTTCACCTTGATAATATAAGTTCTTAGGCACTGTTTCATCATATTCAATAGAAGTAATATTTCCATCTATATCTTCAACAAATTTGTAATCATTATAAAATTTATAGAGTTCTTTTGGGGTCAAGTTTTTAAGAAATTTTGGATTACAACCACCCAGAGGTCTAATTGCTAAAAGTTTAAAGCTCATGTTTAATTTGTTTTTTAATTAACCGTAGCGATTTCATAGTTTATTCAGTCTTTCAGTGCTTTTTGTTTTTGTAAAAAAGTTGTGAATACAAGTCGTACAAATCTTTCGATTTAGATAATCCATGGCTATTAACTTCAACACAATCATTATAACTTAAATTTTCAAAATATAAAGCGAAGCTGTAATAAGGCATTAGGCTATAAAATTCATGAAGTGATTTGTTATAAAATTCTTACAATTGATCTTTATTTTCTATTATACTTGAAATTTTAAAATATTGTTCTTGAAATCTTCAAATAGTTCATTGATTTCCATGATAAAAATATTTTTCGTTTTCATAAACTATTATTTTTGACAATTCTTATAATGTTAGCTTACAAAATTTAGAGTGACCATGTTATCTTATTAAAATCATTTAATAACTTTTGACTTGCTACTTTATCTATTGAATGTATAAAACAAATGTGACCATATAGCCAATCATGAAATTTCAGAGAATTATAAGTCGGAAATTGTTCAATATTTTTTAGTAGGTGATTTTCTACACCATATTTCCTGGAAAAATAGATATGTCGAGCAATTTTTTTTCGATATCTTTTAGAGGTATGAACACCATTTGTTACTGTTAAACCAGTAACATATTGTTTACTGCCACGATGCATGTAAGTTATTTTATCCTCATTAATATAGAAATTTTCCTCTTCAATAATTTTTCGTATTAGATTTAAAGGAGGTAAGGTACCAATATGATTAATTGAAAAAGTTAAATCATCAGCATAACGCGAATAAGAAAATTTTAATTTTTCACCCAAACCTTCAAATCTCTTGTCCATTTTAGTCGCTACTATATTTGCTAGTGTAGGACTACTAGGTGCACCTTGAGGCAAGATTGGAGGTTTGAATTCTAAGTAGTAGGATAGAATTTTTTTGTCATTTTGATTAAAATCAGACCAATATTTATCATGATGTTCTGCGGTACAAAGTTTTGCTAATGAATATGCTAAATTTTTGGCATACCCAATTTTCTCAAAAACACCGTAAATTCTTTTCTCAGTAATTGTGTCATAGAATTTTAAGAGATCAACTTTTAAAATTATTTTTGCATTACTATGAATAGAAGCGTTATCATATATTGAAATACCAGAACGAAAACCTTTACATGATTCTGCTAAGGGAACTTTACTTAAAATATTAAATAGTAGCCATTTCTGAATATATTTTAAATCCTTGTGAGGAGCCATAATTTCTCTGTAGCTCCCTCTTTTTTTCTTGATGAAAAAATGATTATATTTTTTGAGCTTAACTCCTTCATTTTCGTACAAATATCTGCTATTTTCATTTTCACCAATCAGAGCAGTCAAAAAGTCTGATTGGATACCAATAGCCATTGCAAGATGCTGGATTGAAAAAAAAACTGGATAATCTCTATCTTCTAAATTGTGAGCATATTGAACACATGCCTCAATAAAATTCTGTGTTCGACCTTCACTATTTGCGTTTTTAATAAATTGTTCAAAGGGGAATGACTTCATAGTTACTTCTTACTTGGGTGTATGATATGTATTCTTCTTGGAGAATTGTTATTGGAAGGAATCCGGCGGCTGCAATGATAATTTTTCAAGCAGAATGTAGCCCAATATTGGTACTAAAGGATCCTTAAAATCTCTCGGCACAAGGCACCGAGAATATCTGTTTCCAGATAACATAGCTAACTTTTTAGGTCAGCCCTTTGAACATTTGTGGCAAATATAAATGTTTTTTAATTGTTAAATTATTTTCTGTCTCATTTCTTATCTTTTCACTTTTGGTAACCTTATTTAATTCTAAAAGTAATGCTTTACCACTATTGGTTATTGATTTGTAGTCATTTGTAACTAGACCCTTATTCCTTAATTCGATAAAAATGTATTTTAATTCTTCTCGTGTAATGCCCAAAATTTGACAAACATAAATGTTTTCATAGCTTTTATTTTTCAGAAATAGAACTGTAATTGCTGCTTGATTCTGTTCACGCATTCTTCTTGTAGTCTCTTTCCTTCTATCAGGCATTTTATCAATTAGATTAATACCTGAATTAATATTTATACCTAATTTTTCACAAATACTCAGGTAATAATTTATTTCTTTTTTGAGTTCACGAGCTTCTGACATTCTTACATCTACTTTTCTAGGATATAAAGCTTTCCATTCTTTAGTTTTCCCCCAAATTAATGAAATAGTATTGTTGGGAGTACCATGAAAAAAAGCAATTGTACTTTCACTGTTTCCATATCCAAATGGTAGGAATTGCTTTGGTGGTCTGTTTACTATAATTTTCTTTCCATACTTATTCACAATATTTTTGACAGATTTATATGTGTTTTTTGAAAATGCTTTGTAAGGTGAAAAATTTTCATCAAAAAGCTTATGTCTAACTTCTGAAACAATTTTGATTTTAGAATAATTTCCTTCTATTTTTTTCTTTCCTTCATTCATAATAATTGCAGAAAGTAAATAAATTTTCTCAATATTATTATCTAATATCCAATCTTTCACACCAGAACTTTCAAATTCATCACAAAAAGTCTTTCCACTTCCGATAAAGTCATCTAAAAAAATAATATGTTTATATTGTTCTGAATCTTTTATGTATTTAAAATCGTGAGTAAGTAATATATTCGCTTCTCTTCGCTTAAATGCTGATGTATTTCGAAGGGGATAAGTAACTAAGGTTCCACTTTTGCCAATTTTACCATAAGGAAAAATGATTATCTTATCTTCGTTGGGTATTTTCTTAAGTAGCTCTTTTAGTAAACTATCTAAACGAAACATGAATTCAGGAAAACTAATGTATTCAAATATTCTAAGAATATCTATAGCGAAAGGCACATCAGGGCCATCAAAATTTTCTAACCACTGTATTATTTTAGTTGGATACAAGGAATATTTAAGACGAGGTATTAAAAACTCAATTTGTCGAATTGAATCCTCCGTATATTTATATGTGCTACCCATTTTTTAAAATTAATTAATTTTCCTCCTCATAAAAAATTTTATAATATTTTCTTCCATTTTCATCAATTCCTTGTGTTATTAAGTCAGCATTACCATGAATATAAATATGAAAATTTTTATCTAGCTTCAATACATTTTTAAAAACTCTTGCCTGTTTTTTTACAGCCTGCGTTGATATATCAAAGTTATCATATAGTTCTATTTTATTTTCTTGTCTATAAGCTTGATCAAAGGTTCGGAATGACTCAATTAAACCTTTATCTTCAAAAACCAATTCTTCAAATTCTTGTTTATCAAAACTTCCATGACTTTTAAAATAATCCACAGAACGATTTAAATAATCAATTTTATCTGCTTTGCTGATTTTAAATTCTTCATCTAATTGTTTTGTTACAAATTGTTTAGCAATACTTAAAAACTCATTTGTTTGATGGAAATCATTTCTAATTGGCTGAATTCCTAAAAATTCATCTTTCCAATATTGTGCTTCTGAACTTCTATTAGTATTGTCGACAACAGAAATTAAAAAGCCACTCTCTTTCCCAGCATTAAAGATTAGGCATCCTTTATCTAATTTATTTGTGCTTATTCCTTTTTCATCAGTCAACTCAAATCCATTTTCCCTTTTATTTACCTTAAGAACCGTGTCTTTATTTTCTGATTTGAAAATGCCAATACAGTCAACTATTTCATCATTAACTTTACAATCATTGAAATAGATTATACATAACTCACCACTTTTTATTTGTGGATGAGTACTCTTATCATACAAATATCGACCTGTATTTTGTGATTGTTCAATAAATGATTCTTTGTTTTTAAAAATTGAACTTACAAATTGATAAACAGGGTTGAGGTCTAAATTTGGAACAAAAAAGAAGTGATATAATTCATCAAACTTAAAGCTATTATTTGCCAATTGTTTGATATGCTCTTCAATATTATCAAAATCAGTATGAATATCAGAAAAACGTACACCATCTCCATTGTTCTTGTTTCCAATATAATGGACTATAAATTTATTAATTTCCCCTAATGTTATATTTTGCATAGTTAGTTATTGTAAATCTCATTTGGAATTAATCCTTTCCCATCAATAAATTCATCTACTGTATGAAAGTATGATAAGTTGTTGTCTATCCAATATTCTTTGGATGCGTGTTCTACCATAATAATTTGAAAATTCTTATTTTTTTCGACATTGATATAGCCAACAAATGAATTCAATAATTTAAAAGCATCAAGTAGTTTTGCTTTATCATCATTTTTTCCCTCGTAATATGGTGTACTTGGTTGGTCAATAAATAAGAATTCTGGTATATGGTCTTGCTCGATATTTAATACGTGTTCGTGTAATCCCAGATAAAGACATAAATGCATAAACATATAGTTTGAAGCACTTCCAACATTATCTAATGGGAACATCTCTCCATCAGGAATTAGTTGTAAAATCATTCTTTCACTACTAAATTCTACTCGACTATTATTGTATTTTGCTAAAGAACTTAGTTGGTTGAAGTTTCGTTGAATACTCTGATTTAACAGCGTTTTCATTGAGAATTTTATTTCTGATGTCTCTTGTGGTACTTTTAACAATCTTTCTTTTTCTTCATTCAAACTATTTAGTTTGATTGTATCAATGGGCTTAACTATTTCTTTTTTAAGAATTTGCTCATACGCATATTTGATTTCTCCAAGCACAATAAATTTTTCTCCTTCTGAGTGATAATTTTTCTTAATCTCGTTAAGTTGAGTTATTTGTTTGTCAACTTCTTGAATTTTTACTCGTAAGTCCTTTGCATCACCATTGACTCTTAAAGGTTCTGCGATTTTTTTGGAAAGGTTTGCTTTAATATTTTTTAAAGAAGACTCTAAGGATTCTACAAATAGCTTTGTCTCGTACGAATTTACTAATTGGTCAGATAACTTTTGATTTAAAAACTCAATTGGCTGTAAGCTATCTGCAGATTTATTCAAATTTTTTTTATACAAATCATATTCTCTTTGGTACTGATTTATAGCATTAAGCTGTGCATATAAATCGCTTTTGTTCTTATATAGAATATTAATTTCTGAAAACAGTTTTGAATTCTCTGCAACCTTTTTTGTATTGGCAATAATATCTTTAATTGTTGATATTGCATCATCAACCTTATCGAAAGAGTCAGAATATTCAATGAATTTGTATGCTTTGCATTTTTCAATCAAACTGAATATTTCTGTTTCAAAATTTTTGATTTTATTTTGATTACCTTTTTCTTGATTTTGAATTGTTCTCAACCCATTTTCTATTTCCTGTAAACGCTCAATGGCTTTAATATTTTCCATATCATTTACACCTATAACCAAATCAAAAATATGACTCAAAGCATTATCATATTCTTCTTTTCCATAAAACGTGGTGTCAAAATACGTTTCTGGTGCGTCAATAATAGTTTGCGTTAATGAATTAAATAGTAGAAAATGTCTGTATGAAATATTGAAAGTTGTTTTTCCTGATCCTTTTCCAAACGGAAATCTTAAATTATCACTAATCCCAAATTCTTCATCTAAAATTGCCTTTATTTCTGCGATTTCTTTATTGTTTGTAGGTTTGTTTGGAAAAGAACCTAAAGCGAAAAAAACATCTGCAGAAACAGAGCCATTACTTGGTGTTTTTCGCACTATAGAAATTTCTTTGCCATTTATAGTAAAACGAATTCCAAACCATAAAATCTTTTCTATGATTTCAGTTGGAACTGTTACTTTGCTAGATAAAAGGCAATAATCAATAATATTCCAAAAGCTTGTTTTGCCTGTTGTAGAATCGCCAGTTATAACATTTACCCTGTTAGGTAAAAAATTATAATTTTTAGGTTCAGTATTCTCATCCTTAAACCAAAGTTTTATTTCGTGAAGTATGAATCTCATAATTGTACTTTTAGGATTTTGTAAAGTTGAGTGGTAGAATGTTTTTCTATCAATGACAAAAATATTGGAATAACTTCCAGTATTCTATCGAATCTGTTACCTAAAATTTTATTTTCAAAATCTAATATAACATTTGCCACGATTTCATTTCCTATACTAATTTGATTACTAGTATTTAAAAGTGTTAAAGAATTTATTGTAACTGGTAATAATGATAAATATCTTTTGTTGAATGAAGCAAATAGTCTTGATTGCTCTTTAATCATATTGTCTAATTCGATATCAGGATTTTTGGATAAATAACTGACAGTTCTATCATCAAATAAGAATGGTAAAACCAAACAAGAACGAGCTATATCCAACGTATCAATTTTATTCAATATCGATAAGAAAATGCAACTTGCAATTGCTTCATTATTATAAACATAGTAGATTTCTTTCATTCTTTCTTGTATTTATTGCCCCAATCAAAATGCCAACCTATTTCAAGTTTATCAGATAAAGCATAGTAGTGTCCATTGCTAAATTCAATGCCTAAAGCTGAAAATCCTGGTATTGATAAGTCCTGTTTTCTAATGTAGTCAACTAACTCAACGCCTAAGTTTTTAATATCATCTTCTAAAATCTCACTAGATGAGCCATTACTTATTTGACGTTCAATTTGTCTGTATTTTGCTTTAAATTCATTTATCCATATCTGAATACTGTTACTTTTGAATTCTTCTATATCTGTAAGCAAAATAAAGTTTTCTTCCTCAGACCAATATGTGAAATGATTTAAAAATTTAAGCATTTGAGTTGTGTAGTTCCTAATATCGTTTGAGCCTGTTTGTATTTCGCCTATGTCCAGTAATTGCTTTATAAAAATCTGATTTTCTAAATCATCAGGTAATAATACAGGAAATTCTCTTTTAGGCAGTGGGCGGATCTGAGTAGCAATCTTAAAGCATTTACCAAAACGTTTCCCAAATTCATCTCCCGATATTTCAAATTTTTCACCAGCTTTTATATCTAAATACTTTGACAAATTTAATTCAGATGAAAATTTTTCAAAGATTGGATCAACTAAATTTTCTTGATAGTATTTTTCAAGTATCCTTTTCCTAATCTTTTCAATTATTTCGTCTTCATCTGTTTCTATCATTAGTTTCGTTAAAAGTAGGCTAAGCTTACTTTTGCTTAATTTGGAAACATTTTTCAAGTATTTTTTTAGTGTTTCGTCTTGAGTTTTGTTTCCCAATTCATCTATTTTCGACTTTATGTTATCAAAATTATTATCTAATTTGAACGAATTAAGTGCACTTATAAAATCATTGTTGCTTTCACTTTTATTGGTTACAAAAATGAATGTATGTTTTTTAAGAAAGTCTGAACTTTTATCTACATTAATAAAATCAACCCAATTGCTTAGAGTTTTCCATAAATCCACATCCAATTCAGTTAAATTTTGTGGATTGCCCTTTGCGTTTTTTATGACTGTATGTTTTGCCTGATATAAGATGGTTGTTCCATCTTCCTTATCGATATGCACATCATCCTTAACTTCAAATCCTATCTTCTCCCCGAATTTGAGGTCGAGTGCTAAAAGCATAAAATAATAAAATTGATAGTCAAACCCAATCAATTTTGAACCGGCAGTGTGTTTTGAGATTTCAGAATTTATTTCAGTCATTGAGAGTTATAGTATTAAGTTGTAAGTGTATTAATATATATATATATATTAATACACTCCTTAAAGATGTATCATGAAATTATAAAATTTCCATTATTGTACTAGAAAAATTAAATACAAATTTGTCTGGTTATATTTAGAATTTATATTGCCTGCTGTGAATACTAATAAATTGAAATTTGTGTAACGGTTTTATCATGGTTATTTTAAAACATTAAAAATAATTAATTTTTCACATAATTTTTATGGTTTTCCATAAATAACAAAAATAAAAACCATTATAAAGTCCAATATCAGTATTTTCACTGAATTTATTAACGACTACAAATTTTGTATACTTAAGAAAAAATCCCAACTCTTGTCAAGTTTTACTTATAAAATTTACATTATTTCCCCAGGCACTTCTGTACCCCAACAGCAATTCCAACAATATTAACTGTGCTTCTTTTAACTTTTCTTTGTTAACACCAAACTTGTTTGACCAGTATTCCAGCTCCCAAGTTTCGTTCACATTGCATCTTGAGGTCTTCTTTTACTTAAATCGCCACTCATAATAAATAATTTTTTGTCAGTAAAGTAAATGTAAAGAGATTTAATATTATATCATTACGGTTTTCCGTAAAATGAAAAATCCCAACTTTCGTTAGGATTTTCTTCTATTATGATTTTTAAATTCTTTTTGTAATTCTTTAATTTCAATTTGAAGTTTTTCATAATCAATGTCAGTCAACTTAGTAAATAAAATCAATATATCAATTTTAAAAAAATTACAGAATTTAACAATACTTTCTACTGTAGGATTTGTTTCTGCTCTCTCAATTCTACCCACTTGATTACTTGAAAGATTAATCTCATTTCCAAGTTGTAATTGCGAAAGTTTGTTCTTTAGCCTGTAAAATTGAAAGATTTTTCCAATTTGAAATTTTAAGTCATCTACTTCCCATATATACATTTAGTAAATTTTGGACTTTCTTATATTTTTCATAAACACATATATGTGTTATTGTTATTTTTTTATTATATTTGTAAAATAAGTTACAGTAATGTAACTTTGCGATACTTCAAAGAAATATTAGAAGCTATTGCTTAGAATCTTGTATTAGAAAACTGGTAATTTTAGAATGCACAAGACGATAAGCAGAAAGCTCACGACCTAGGCGTGGGCTCTCTTATCTTGTGCAAAGGTATACCAGTACCTCTAATACTGATAATGTAGAGTCTCACGCTGTTTTTCAAATGCTGTACGCCTTACCTCTACATTAAAATCTAAGCCCGCTTCCTAAAAAATAGTATCAGATTATACGATACAATAGGAGGGTACAACCTATTGCGGCTTTCAATAGCTCACTCGGGACACAGATTCATTCATATTAAATTCTTTCCGGTGCCTTGCGGTCACTGCTTACAGATCCTCACCAGTCCTTTTTCATACCAAAGGGCATCAGGAAAGTTTTTATCCATCGATGAATCCATCACATTAATTACAAAAAATAAAAAAACAAAAAAGCCCCTTCCCATACAGTTTGACGACATAGGGAAAGAGCAGATCAGTAATTAATTTAACGATTAAAAACCTTTTACAAATCTATGAAAAATTCCTATTACAAGATAGGAGGTATTTTCTTTGGCCTTATGCTGACCGTTGTCAGCACCAACACAAAAGCCCAAACACGCACCATTTCCGGTACCGTTACTGCATCCAACAAACCACTTTCGGGAGTTAGTATATCCCAAGAGGGAAGTGATCAGGTAACGACCACCGGCGAAACCGGAACCTATACATTAAAGGTTTCAGAAGAAAATCCCATCCTATTGTTCAGACATCCTGATTATGCTGAAGAACGAATCACAGCAAGTAATCAGACCGTCGTCAATATCAGCTTAGAACAAAAAGTAAAGGGAATCGAAGAAGTTATTCTCAACGCTGGCTACTACAAGGTCAAAGACAGGGAAAGAACCGGTAGTATCGCCAAAGTTTCAGCAAAAGACATAGAAAACCAGCCTGTGACCAATGTTCTGTCAGCAGCACAGGGGAGAATGGCCGGGGTCAACATTACACAGAATTCAGGCACGCCTGGTGGTGGCTTTGATGTTCAGATAAGAGGACGAAACAGTCTTAGAAATCTGACCAACTCGGAAATTGACGGCAATCAGCCTCTCTACGTGATTGACGGCGTTCCGGTAGGCGGATCGGTGACATCATTATACACGGCAACCATATTTCCTGCCAGAAGCATCAACCCTTTAAACAGCATCAGTCCGAATGATATCGAAAGTATCGAAATCCTTAAAGATGCAGATGCTACGGCTATTTACGGATCAAGAGGAGCCAACGGCGTGATCCTTGTCAATACCAAAAAAGGAAAATCCAAAAGATTGGTCACAACGCTTAACACCAATTATGCACTGAGTTCAGTCGCTTCCCGAATGAAGATGATGAACACCGCGCAGTATCTGGATATGAGAAATCAGGCCTTCACAAATGACGGAATCAACACGTATCCTGTCAATGCCTATGATATCAATGGCTCTTGGGATCAGAACCGGGATACCGATTGGGCAAAGTACCTTCTGGGAAATACTGCTTCGTCCTATACGACTCAGTTATCCTTGAGCGGTGGAAGTGAAACAACCTCATTTTTACTAAGTGTGGGACATACCGAGCAGGGATCTATTTTCAGAGATGATTTCAGATACAGAACCAACACCATAAACGGGAGTATTTCTCACCAGTCTTTAGACAGAAAGTTTCAGCTGACGCTGTCCAATATTTTTTCAAAGATTGATAACAATGTGATTCGTGAGGACATCTCACGCCCCGCTTATCTGTTATCTCCCAATGCTCCGGTGCTGTATCAGAATGACGGCAGCCTGAACTGGGAGAACAATACGTTTAACAATCCGGTTGCCCTATATAACAGTACCTATGAAAATGATAACCTCCAGTTTATCTCCAACCTTAATATGCAGTATGAACTCCTTAAAGATTTCAGGATCAAACTGAACGGAGGGATCAATTACAATACCTTTGAAGAATGGGCATTTCAGCCGAATACGATCTATAATCCGGCAACCGCCACAGGACAGTCGAGTATTTATTCAAGAACCTCCAAGAATAATCAAAACCGATTTTCCTACATCCTTGAACCTCAATTGGAGTGGAGCAGGACAGGGGAGAAGCATCAGATCTCTGTACTGCTAGGCAGCAGTATACAAAACGAGAATAACAGCTCAGGCTCTCTCGTAGGAGTAGGCTTTGACAGTAATCTATTCATGAATAACATCAGTGCTGCCAAAACCAGAACCATCGGCAATCAGATTACCGCTGAGTACCGATATGCCGCTTTATTCGGAAGAATTAATTACCAATACCAAAAAAAATACATCCTTAATCTAACCGGCCGACGAGATGGCAGCAGCCGTTTTGGTCCCAATAATCGCTTTGCCAATTTCGGAGCGGTAGGTGCAGCATGGTTAATAACCAATGAGAATTTTTTAAAGGACTCAAAATGGATCAGCTTTGCCAAATTACGGGGAAGTTTGGGGACCGCAGGAAGCGATAATATCGGAGACTATCAGTATCTGGATAATTATACCGTTTCTACGCTGATCTACAATAATACCGCAGGATTGCTTCCGTCAAAACTTTTCAATCCCGATTTCAGCTGGGAAAAAACAACCAAGCTGGAAGCGGCGATAGAGTTAGGCTTTCTCAAGAATGCTATCAATCTTACTGCGGCGTGGTACAGGAACCGCTCTTCAAATCAATTAGTAGGAATTCAGCTCCCAGCCGTCACAGGTTTCAGTTCCGTACTGGCTAATCTGGATGCCACCGTTGAAAACAGCGGATATGAATTTGAACTGGGAGCAAGACCTTTCCGAGGGAAAGATTTTAGCTGGGAAACCAGTTTCAATATCAGTTTTCCTAAAAACAAATTGTTGTCTTTTCCAAGATTGGAAGGATCAACCTATTCCAACAGGTATGTAATCGGTGAGTCTACTTCAATCGTCAAACTGTATCAGTTTGAAGGCATCAACCCTGCCACTGGTCTGTATCAGTTTACGGACTACAACGGCGATGGAAAAATATCCTCACCGAATGATAATAAAGTCATCGGCGATACCGATGTGAAGTTTTTCGGAGGTTGGAACAACAGTTTCAGGTTGAAGAACTGGGATTTTTCATTTCTGTTTCAATTCGTTAAAAGGGATAATTTCAACTACAACAGAACGATGCTGATGCCCGGAAGTATGAACAATCAACCTGTAGAAGTTCTTAATGTATGGTCACCTTCCAATCCGTCAGGAGTATATATGCCGTACAGTTCAGGAGCAGACGGAACGAAAGCCTCGTTGCATACGTATTTCCAAAACAGTACCGCTTCGCTTTCAGACGCATCTTTCATCAGATTGAAAAATATTCAGATCGGCTATACACTTCCTCTGGAGTCAGAGATTTTTAAAAGTGTGAAACTCTATCTTCAGGGACAGAATCTCCTGACGATAACCAAATATTTTGGGATCGATCCTGAATTTATGGCATCGGGCTTTCTGCCTCCGCTCAAAACCTATTCCGTGGGTGCACAAATCAGTTTTTAACTTAAATATTGAACAATGAAAAATTTACATTATAGATATATCATCGCAGTGACTTTGAGCATCTGCCTGTCACTGATCTCATGTGAAAATCTGGTTGAGGTAGAAGATCCTACCAATCAAATCAGTACCAACCTTGTATTTGAGGATATTCAGACCGCCAACGCTGCGTTAGCAGGAGTATATGCCGGCTTATGGGAAGATTCTCCGATATCCGGAGGGGCGAAGGGTTCAGGGCCTCTCCTGGGAATATATGCCGATGACCTTGATAATTTTGCATCTTCCATTACCAATGCAGAATACGACCTGTACCAAAATATTCATACTGACAACAACAGTGCGGTATTGGCTTACTGGACATCCGCTTACCAGAAAGTATATCAGGTGAATGCTATTTTAGAAGGGGTAGAAGTATCTTCAGGAATCAGCCAGCAAAATAAGCAACGGCTGAAGGGAGAGGCATTAGCGATTCGCTCTGTCCTTTTTTTCTACCTCCAGCAGACCTTCGGAGATATTGCCTATCCGGTCACGACCAATTATCAGATCAATCAATCCATTTCCAGAGCCCCTTCTGATGAAGTATTAGAAAGACTGGAAAGCGATCTGAGAGAGTCGATCAGCCTCTTATCAGATCAGTACAGAGAACCCGAAAGAATTGTTCTGAATCGGAAGGCTGCTGAATTTATGTTGACCAAAGTATTAATGACGCAAGGAAAATGGAATGAATCTGAAATTCTTTTAAAAGGAATTATTTCTGATCCACAGTACCAATTTGAGAACGATCTTTCCAAAGTGTTTTTGAAAACCGGAAAGCATATTCTTTGGCAGCTCAAACCTAAAAATGCTGTTGATCCGACAAAGGAATCGACGTTGTATTATTTTGTCAATTCCGCGCCATCTATTCATGCACTTTCCAATGATCTGATCAACAGTTTTACTGCGGGTGATCTTCGGAAGAGCCAGTGGATTACAGGGGTAACTTTTAATCAGGTTACAAAATACAGAGCCTCAAAATACAAGGCAACGAGCAATAACAGTACGGAGTATTCAATTGTCTTCAGACTCGAAGAAGTTAATCTGCTGCTGGCTGAATCTTTAGCTAATCAGGATAAAATGTCGGAAGCAATTCCATTAATTAATAAGACAAGACTAAGAGCGGGCTTAACTGCATTGCCATTGAGCCTCTCGAAACAACAAACACTTCAGGAAATTACAGCAGAAAACAGAAAAGAATTTTTTACCGAGATGGGAAATCGATTCATGCATCTGAAAAGAAGAAATCTTTTATCGGAACTCATTTCGTCTAAACCCAATTTTAAGACCTTCCATAAAGTATGGCCGGTTCCGATGAAAGAACTGCTGTTGAATAAAAATCTTGATCCTCAGAATGAAGGCTATTAAACATCTCATCATGCTTTTGGTTGCTATACTTTCATCATTAATGAGTGGCCAAATAAAGAACATCCCAAAATCGCCGGCGCCTAAACTCGCCGGCATTTCTGCATCGGCGGAACAGTACAAAATCAGCATAGCAGGTCAATCTACCGATATGGAGTGGGTAGCTGTACGAAAATGGTATTATAAAAACAGTGATACCATACTGGTTTTTAACCGGCACTTCGTTCAAAAGCCTGTATTGACACTGACTAAGATAAATTCAGTGGAATTTTTAGGAAAAAATAAATTGCTTGTATCAGGCGAAGGAAAAGCATGGTTTTATGATTTAAAAATGAAAACAAAAAAGGAGTATGAAGATATAATACAAGTTGAAGTAAACGAGCCCAAGGATGGAAATTCAATGTTTGCGATATTTTATAAAGGTCGTTTTTTGGAAATCTATGACAAAAAAGGAAGTTTAAAAGATAGGTTTACGGATGTCATAAGCTTTCAGGCTTTTAAAGAAAAAGGTTTTTTGATTCGCCAAAAAAATATTTCAATCAGTAGAGTTAGTTGGGTCAAAGATTCAGAAATAGTTCCATTATTCAGTACGTCCGCATCAATCAGTCAGCTTAAAGTTTCAGATGACAGTACTGTTATTATGATCAACGAAAGTGTCGGACATTATATCGATGGGGACAAACAAGTTTCGAGAAGCAAAATACACATTGTTGATCTCGTTACGGGCAAATCTGTAGAGTTTGACTTCAGTAATGAAAAAGATTTTACCGACTTAACCATGTCCAGAATTGGTACCTCCAATTCATTTCTTTTAGGTCTGCATAAAAAGACGGAAGCAGACAATCAATTGTTGGAAATTTGGTACAGCAATGAGAGCAATATCAAATCTGTGTATCAGGGAAAAACTTTAAAGAAGTTTTATATTCTCAATTTAAATAACGAAACTGCTGAACAATTAAATGATTATTCAGAAGAGATGTTTATGGCATTTACCAATAACCGCTATTTATTAAGATACCATCCTCATCAAGGTCAAGATTATGTGTTTTGGAAACCGACCATAAAGATTCATCTGTATGATATCACTTCTTCAAAAGAAACTTCTCTGGGAGATTTTGCCGGAGTTGATTACAAAGCACCTCAGGTGATCTACAGCCCGGACGGTCAGTTTATTTTAGGAAGTGAGGACAGAAAAAAATGGAAACTATGGAATATCGAAAATTTATCTAAAATGTACATTCCTGTGGATGATTTAAAAACTCCTGTTTACACAGAAGATGGTCGGTCTGTATATTTTAATAGTTGTAATGGGATCTGGGTATATGATCTTGCAACATCGAACCTTATGCGAATGAAGGAAACAGAAGGAGAAGCCAGCTTGGTTAATATTAATATCAACAGGCAGTTTTACGAATACCATTTTGCTTCTCAGACGGTAAATAGTGAAAAACCGTTGCTGGTTAAAACTATTGATTCAAAAAATAATGTGGTCACATATGATGTTGTAAAAAACAGGAAAAAGACAACCATTATTTTAAAAACGAAGGATAAACTGTCAGATTTGTCATACAATCCATTGTTCAATCAATTTTTTTATCTGACTGAAAATTACAACAAACCTCCTGAACTGTACAGTCAGCAAAATAGAAAGAATCCAAGAATAATTTACAGTTCTAACAGTACCGATAAAATTGCAAATCAATTTAAGCAGGAGATAATCAACTATTCTAATTCTAAAGGTCAACCATTGAAAGGAACCTTATATTATCCTCTCAATTATGATGCGTCGAAGAAATATCCTATGGTCGTTAAGGTGTATCAGAATCAAAGAGCGTATGCAAAGGAATACCTTGTTAAAGGATATGCCAGTTATGTTGCATATGATAAGAGATCTTTGATTGAGAAAGGCTACTTTGTCTATGAACCCGATATTGTATTTGGAAAAAAGGGAACCGGGATTGAAGCTTTAGATTGTATCAATCACGCTTTGGATGCACTATTAAATATAAGCTCAATGGATTTCAAAAAGATTGCTTTGATCGGGCATTCTCATGGAGGATATATCACGAATTTTATCGCAACGCAGTCGGATCGTTTTGCCACCTACATTTCAGGAGCGGGGAACAGTGATATTGTAAGATCTTATTTTTCCTATAACAGAAACTTTCATACCCCATTTTACATGCAGTTTGAAAGCGGTCAATATGAAATGCCTGGTCCGTTTTCTCAAGACAAAGAACTGTATATCAAAAATAATCCGATCTATTATGTAGATCAAGTTTCCGCACCGATACTGCTATGGGCAGGAAAGAAAGATGAAAATATTTTCTGGGAACAGGCTCAGGAGTTTTACATCGGTTTAAAGCGAAATCATAAAAATGCAGTCGCATTGTTTTATACTAAAGGAGATCACTCTTTAAGCATGGGTACGGCAGAAAAAGAGGATCTACACAGACGTTCAGCAGAGTGGTTGGATTATTTTCTTAAAGATAAAAAAGATGTGGAATGGATCAGCAGACAGACGAAAAAGGACGCTTTATAGTATTCATATCATCTCCTAATTTTTTAATTCTATGAAGTTTTATTCGTTAGATTATGTTATTGTTGGATTTACTTTTCTGCTAATATAAGTTCAATCATATCTGAGGTTTCATTTTTATGTTAATCCAAAAATTGGGAAAGGAGTCTATGTATTTAAAATTATAATAAGTTGCATCATCATTTTAAACACGTCAAGTTTTGTCGTCTTATCGACTTAACTTTGCAAAATCGGACATGATAACACTCATATTAATTCTTTTTAAAAGTTAATGATATCTGTTAAAAAAAGTTAAATTTGCGATATAAAATTAATAACAAATCATGAAAAAACTCTACATGAGTGCATTATTCCTATGCACAGTTATGGGCGTTTCAGCTCAGGATGTGGTTTGGCAGAAAGATATCAAATCCTCCACTCAGGATTTTCTTTCGCAGGTGACCACAACTATCGATCAGCAATATTTGATTACAGGAAGCTCGATTCAATCAAAAAAGATCACTTCAGAAAACAAACAAAACAACGGTTACGATTTTCATCTTGTTAAACTCAATCAGCAGGGTGAAGAGGTCTGGGAAAAACATTTCTCAGGACAGAATCATGATTTTATCGGATCAACTGTGGCTACCCAGGAAGGTGGATTTTTAGCAGTTGGCACCTCGTTTTCGGGGAAAGGGTTAGATAAAAAAGACGATTCCAAAGGCGGATCGGATTTTTGGCTCATCAGAATCAATGAATTCGGAGA
>NZ_JBZEEQ010000016.1:0-69767 GCF_058310155.1 Chryseobacterium sp. DT-167
CTGTTTGATCATAATCTCCAGGCAAATAGTTCAAATGCTTATAAATATAAGTACAACGGAAAGGAGTTACAAGAGACGGGTATGTATGATTACGGTGCAAGATTTTATATGCCGGATATTGGGAGATGGGGAGTTGTAGATCCGCTTGCGGAGAAATATAGAAGACATTCTACGTATGCTTATGCTGTGAACAATCCGATTAGATTTATTGATCCTGATGGAATGCAGGTTATGGATCCAGGAGATAAGTTTAAAACATTAAGGGATGCAGCAAAAGATTTTGGAAAAGAATATAATGGTCTTTCAATTAATTACAATGTAGAACTTCGGACGATGTTTTATCAAGCGACAGATAAAAGCGGAGAAACTTATTATAGTTATTCTGTTCCTGCTGTTGGTTCTGAGGGTATGTCGGGAACTGTTTCTCCAGAGCAAGTAGCTGCAGTCTCAGAGTTAGGTGAAATCGTAGGTGATGGTCATACACATTCAGGAGATAGAGTAATATCAATGGATGGAAAAGAATACAGTGGTGCTAATAAATTTTCCGGTCAAGATGTTTCAGCATATAATAATACTTTAACAGATGGTGGTCAAAAAATAGATAATGGTTATGGAAAACCTGTTACAGGATATGTAGCTACACCAGATGGAGGATTAAGAGAATATACACCAGGTGTTAGTAACAATTCTGACTCTAATAAAAAAGCTAACGATGGGAGATTTATTAAAAATCATGACCTTCCCGTTGCTTCAGATCTACCTTCTGATCCTGCTTCTAGAAGCCTGAGACTAAATAAAATACCACCTACAACAATGCCTAATGTATTGCCTACGGGATTTGATCCTGAACAACCTAAAAGATATTAGTTATGATAAAGAAAGTTTTAGTAATGTTATGCTTTATACCTTTACTTGTTGTAGCGCAAGAGAATAAAAATAAAAAGTGTAAAGATAAAAATAGAGGAATAGATCAATTACCTTGTAAAATTACCTACCGTTATGGTACAGATGTAATCCCTGATGAAGATGCTGCAATCAAATACACAGATATTCTTATAAATAAGGGAGAATTATTAAATCCCGAGAAAGCAAAGCCTTATCAAATTAGCTTAATTGCAGATAATAAAGTTTGGCATATTGTCGTAAAAAGCTATAACTGCAGAGACTGTAAGATATACATCAATATTAATAAAAATACGGGAGAAGTATTGAATTTTTACAGATCAGAAGATTAAACCCTCCCTGCTCGCGCGCGATTGTATCGTGTGGCAGATAATAAAAAAACCTCGCAATTTGCGAGGTTACTATAACTATAAGTACAACGGAAAGGAGCTCCAAGAGACCGGAATGTATGATTATGGAGCGAGATTTTATATGCCGGATATTGGAAGATGGGGTGTTGTGGATCCGTTGGCTTTTCTCTATTTTAATAAATCTTCATATAGTTACTCCAATAATAATCCAGTAAATTTCATAGACCCAGATGGAAAGCAAATAATTGGAGCAACTAAAGATGATGCATTGCAAGTGCAAAATGATATCAATTCTATGTTTGCAGATAAAAGATTTGATAGTTTTAGATCTTTGATTAATATTAAAGGAAAAACATTTAATAAAATAGATGAAAAGCAATTAAAAAATGTTTTATCAAATACTGATTTATCTGAAGATGACAAAACTTTAGTGGAAATTGTTTCCAATACAATAAATTCTTCTGATGAACATGTTGTAGAATACGCAAGTATAACAGAAAATGTTTCTGAAAATGCTGTTTCTGAATTTGGACTTCCAGCGTTTATTGATAAAGAGCAGACTGTGAAGACATTAGGTGGTTTTCCAGCTAGTATTTTTTCATTAGGTGGTGGTAGAACTACTCAAACTAAAAAAGGTACTTTTTCTTTAATAGTAACTGGTGGTAAGCAACCTCAAGATTATGTAGATTCCAATGGAAATAGTATATCGAATCCAGCGGGAAGACCTGTAATTACAGGGCATGAAATTTTCGGGCACGGAAGATCTTTAGCGACTGGAAGGGGTGATTCTAATCAGCACCAAGATGCAATTAAACTAGAAAATCTTATATTAAGAGTTATGGGTCATAAAAATGTTCAAAGAAGTGGTTTAGATCATAAACCTTTTACTACAGTTCCAAATGGTAATCCTGAATTTAAGTAAAGTAATAAATATGTATAAAAAAATTTTAATGATTGTTTTTATATTTTTTATAAAAACAATTCAAGCACAACAACAACAACAACAACAACAACAACAACAACATATTCCAAATAAAATGAAGAGCGATATAGCTGATTTAATTGGAAATGTTAAATTAAAAAATAATCTTTCAGATTTTATAATTTATAATATTGGGAATAATTTTTTACTAATTAATAAAAATAAAGAAAAATATGATTATTGGTTATTCGAAAAATCATTTAATTATTCAACTCAGAAAAATATTTATCAGATTTTAAAAGAAAAGAAAGATTTTAAAGAAGATTTATTAGATAAACTCTTTTCAAACGAATATTGTAGAGAATATCCCTTTGATGATACAGGTCAAGAATACATATATTATGTAAAATTTTTAGAAAATCAAAAAAAGTGTGAATTTTTTATTCCATATTATGGTTATAGAAAAAATATTAAAATAAAGAAACCAATTAAAAAAAAGTATTTAATGTATCTTACAAAAGAGGTTATGAATTTGTAAAATATTGTATTTTAAATCAAATAAGCTATTTATGTTTTGGAAACCGATTATCTGGATGGTTTTCAGTATAAATTTACCAATGCCTGGGAAGATGAGACAATGACCATGATGAATGATGAGATGAAACTGAGAATCATTCCGACTTCTGAAGGTTATTATGATGCATTACTCAATTTGTATGTTTATAATTACACTGACCATTTAGGCAATGTAAGAATAAGCTATGGTGACGGCGACCATGACGGAATTATAAAAGGAAGGGATGAAAGAATCAGCCATTGCTCAGATGCCGGAAATGGGAATCAGTATTGCTATGACGAGTTTTTTCCAGGGGAAATTTTAGCTAATAACACTTATTATCCTTTCGGGATGTTGTTCGATCACAATAATCAGACAAATAGTTCTAATGCTTATAAATATAAGTACAACGAGAAAGAACTTCAGGAGACCGGAATGTATGATTACGGCGCAAGATTTTATATGCCGGATATTGGGAGATGGGGGGTGGTTGATCCTTTGGCGGAAAAGATGACTCGTCATAGTCCTTACAACTATGCGTTTAATAATCCTATCAGGTTTATTGATCCGGATGGAAGAAAACCAGATGATTTTATATTCAACGAAAAAGGTGATTATGTAGGATATAAAAAAACAAAAGTTGATCAAATTGTAATACAAGACTCAAAGACAAAAAAAGAGACTGGAAGATATAATATGAATGACCCTAAAGAAGATGCTAAAGCGATAAAAGCAGGATTAATAACAAAAGTCAAGTTTGTAAGCGAATCTCAAATTAAGGGAGAAATGGTTCGTAATGGAACAAAAACTACTACTGAAAATAAATGGAAATATATTGAGCGAGAAAGTAGACCAGCAGGAGATGAATCTGTTATGTCGGGAAAAAGTAGCGGAAAATTGGATGCCGTATCAACAAGTCCGCTTGTAGAATCAGGAACTTTACATTTAGTTCATGGAAATGGTGATTGGAAGTTAGGGACAGCATATAATAATTTTGATTTTGGAAATTTTTTATGGGGACAATCTGGAAAAACATTAGGGTTTGATTTAACAACATTAAAAGTAGCCGCTCATCTAAATAATGCTAAAAATGGACAAACTGACAATCCTGGATTAAATACTGGCTTTTTTGATTCGCCTGGTGACCAAGCTGCAATAGAAGCAGGTTTTTATTATCCTAGCGGTCCTCCAAAATTACAGGGTAACCCTGGTGCATTTGAGTCTATATCACCTAAATTTTAATATTCTTATGAAACTATATTTAATTGCTTCAGTGTTTTTATTTTTTTCTTGCACAAGTAGTAAAAATACATATCAAGAAAAAGTAGACTTGATTAAGAATGATCATTATGAAATATTTTTTGGAGTAAATATTGACTCCAGAATGATTGGAAACAATAAATATATCTATCCCGATTATTTAATTGAAAATAATAATAAAAATTTTTTGCTTCCAAATTTTCTCTACTTTAAATGCAGTGATGATTTATCTTGTATAGAAAAAAGTTCAGACAAGAAATATGATATTTATGAATATGCAAGATTGAATAATGTTGATGATAAGGATGCTGTAAAATTTATTTATCAACAATCTGTTGAACTAAATACAGTATTTAATCGCCTGAATATTAAGCGTGTTGTTAGTAAGAATATTACTATTGGAAAATGCATAATATTTTTCCCAAATGCGAAAGAATTTATTGCTTATGTTCCAAATTCTAAGGAGATTAAAAATAGTTTTTGGAAAGAGAGATTTACAAAGAAGAATCAAGTTTATGAAAATTGGTTTGCCGGAGCATATTAAGATCTCCCCGATGCTCGTGGTATTGCAAGTACCGGTGTAAGAGAAAATAAAGATGGCACCTATATTGTTGTAAGCGCAAAAGATGATGGAAATACTGGAATTTATCGGGCGGATTATGTGGAAAACAGAGAACGTAGAGCATCACTTATAGAAAATATTATCAGAGGAGAATTGATAAATAATGGAATTAAAAACATGAAGCTATCTAGTGAATATTCGGCACAAATGATGAGATATGATTCTAAATCCTTTTTAAAAATGCAATTACAGACTGTCCGGCTATGCAAGTGTAAAAGAAGGAGGGAAAGAGATGTTTGTGATGTCTACTGAGTTTAAAAAACCTCAAGAAGGTGTAGGAGGATATTTTGCATGGATGATGCTTAATGATAAGAATGTGAAAATGACAGAATTTACTCATTTGCATCCTGGTTGAACTATGGTTCCTTCGGGTTTTAATGGATATGGTTCTCCAACAGAAGGCGATAGAGGTAATAGAATTCATTATGAGAGTGAATTTTATAAAAACAGAATTCCTAATAAATTTAATATTGTCATTCCAAATTCTAATAAAACTATACGATATGATTCATATAATTTTGAAGTCAAATAAAATAAAAACTATTATTTTTTGCTTGTTTACTCTCCTTTCATGTGAAAATAAAAATGATATCAATCTAACAATTATAAAAGAAGCTAATGGAATGATTGCTAAAACGATTGATAGAAATAGTAAAAATGTAATTTATAGTTATAATGATATTAAAGGTAAGGATTCAATCATTGGCTTAGCATATGGTCTACCTATATATGAAAAAGATAAATATTTTTTACAAAAAATAGATAATGAAAAAGTTTTATTGATAGAAAAAAATATTTCAAAAAAATACTTTAAAACAGAGGTTTTGCAGGTGGCAAACGATTCCATTTATTTTAGGAGTAAAAATTATTTTCCTAATATTAGTGAGCCATACTTTATTAATATTTATATTGGAAATAATAAAGTGCTTAAAATCGATAGACAAAATGTCCCTGACTAGTCCCTCTGATGCAGATCAGGATGGAGTTGTTCAGCCGAGAGACATGAGTTATCAGGAATGCACCGACATGGGAGGTGGAAATGTAGCCTGTATTGATATTTGGAAACCCGGAGAAATTGTAGAAATAAATAATTATTACCCTTTTGTATTGATGCACAATTACACGTCTACAACAACGAACGCTTATCAGTACAAATACAACGGCAAGGAGCTTCAAGAAACTGGGATGTATGATTACGGTGCAAGATTCTATATGCCCGATATTGGAAGATGGGGGGTCGTAGATGCTTATGCTGAAAAGCATACTGATCTTAGTGGTTATAATTATGAAGTAAATAATCCTATTACGTTTATTGATCCCGATGGAAATAAAATTATTATATACAGTGGGGACGATAATAAAAATCAACAAGAATACACCTATCAAAAAGATAGAGATTATTCCAAAATAAAGGATAGTTTTTTAGCAGATACATATAAAGCACTTGATGCGTTATATGTCGCTTCAAATATTGAAATCGATGGAAGTCAAGTAAATGTTTTGGAAACATTAATCTCAGACAAACGTGAATTGTCCATAATTGAAGCTTGTGAAAGTTGTTCTACTTCTTTTTCTTATGGTAGAAACTTGCAAGATAAAAAATCTAATTCTAGTGATTTTAAGAATATTGGAACTTTAAAATTTTCAACTACTAAAGGTGCATTGTTTGATGATGTCAATGACTCATCATATAATGATTTAAAAAAACAGTTTGAAAGTGGAAAGTTTTCAAAAACTTCAAAAATTAATTCTCCAACATCGCTTCTAGGTCATGATTTGGTTCACGCATACAATTTTACGACTAGTACAAATGGATCAAAAACAACTAATGAATATCAAGCAAGAGTAAATGACATTTCAACTCGACAAGGATCTCCGTATTTTAAAAATGCAGAAGAAAAATACACAACAGGGGTTTCGACAAAAATAAATATGAATCTTAAAGAAAGCCCAAGAACTAATCATCAAGGTTATGATGTAACAACTTCGGGTGTCCTATCAAATCAAATAAAAAAATAGATATGAAGAAGTTAGTTTCATTAAGTTTATTATTTTTTATAATTTCTTGTATTAGACCAAATACCGATTCAAGTTTTTCAAAACCAATAAAAATAATAAAATTTATGGGGGTAGATAGTTATTCTAATAACATCAATCCTGAAATATTTTGGACACACACTGACGAGCATATGTTTTTGTTTATGGAAAGAGCGGCTTTTCTTTCCGATATAGAAACATACAAAGAAACATCTAACAGTTCTCTTCATGAGTATATTTATGCTTTTATAACTCCAAAAGATACCTTATATTCGGATTACACCCTCAAATCATGGATATTGATTAGGGGTAATAAAGAAAAGTATTATTATGATGAAAAAGGAAAAATATCTGAATTTTTGAAAACTACATATCCTTTTTTTAGAGATTGTTCATATTTACAAGACAGTAAATAACAAAAAACTTCCCAAGCTATCAATATAAGTACCAAGGACAAGAGTTGCAGGAGACTAGTTTTTACTCGTTTAAGTGGAGAAATTACATGCCTGATGTTGGCAGGTTCTTTAATATTGATCCGCTTGCCGAAAAATTTACCTATAATAGTCCTTATGCATTTGCTGAAAATAGGGTTATTGATGGCAGAGAATTAGAAGGATTAGAATGGGTCTCAAGCCGAAACTTAGAAAATAAAACCGTTAACTGGCATCTTACTTATAAAGCTGTTAATAATGCACCGGGAGTTCTTTCCAAACAGCAAATGTCTGCTTTGACAAGGGATCGTGAGGCTCAAATAGCTTCTTCCTACGGAGGAAAAGATTCTGCAGGAAATCAAGTAAGTGTTACTTTTAATCAAAGTGAAAAAGCTACAATTTCTTGGGAATATAATATGGGGTATGATTTAACTAAAGTTAAAGGTGCAGATACAACACCCAAAGCAGAACAGGACAGAGCTGCCGCAACCCTCGATGGAATAACTGACAAATTGGGAGATACGCAAAACAACAGAAGTCAAATTAATATTGGTTTGACAAATGGTATAGAATGGAATAATGAAATTGGACAAATTGATTGGGACAAATCTAATATGACTACTGTTGCAGTGACTGGTGCTCATGAGACAGGACATGAATTAGGACTTGATCATACAGATAAAGAGACGTTAAAAAATCCCAAAAGTTTATTGCGTGAATTTCCAAAAGGAACGCAAATTAGTCCAGCTCAAAGAACTCAAATAACAAATTTAATAGAACAACAACAAAAACAAGAATAAATGAGAATAATGAAATATTTACAGATTACCTTTTTAATTTTATTATTTTGCAGTTGTTCAAATGTAAAATCAATTTATGATAAAGAATTGACTGTTGATAAAAATCACAGAAGATCAAATTATATTATTGATAAATTTGAGATAAAATCAGATAATTCAATAATTTATTTTACCAATGGTTTTAAAGATGATAATCTTGAAGTGATAAATGGGAAAGATAAAATTTACAGTAGAAATTTAAAGACTATCGAGCAAATAAGCCAAGCTGGATCTTGTATTGTAAAAAATAATATTGAAATATCAATAATGGTCAATAACCAAAATAAGATTATATTAAACAATAAGAAATTAAAATTATATAAGTTTATTTATTTAGAAAAACAGGGTGAAAAATATATTGTAACTTATACTAATAAAGCTCGTTCTTTTATGTAATACCCTTGCTCTCCACGATTTTATATTGTAGCAGATAATAAGTAACCTCTTATTTAATAAGGTTACTTACCATTATAAGTACAACGGAAAGGAGTAACCGGAATGTATAATTACGGCGCAAGATTTTATATGCCGGATGTTGGTAGATGGGGTGTCGTAGATCCGCTAAGTGAAAAATATCGCAGACATTCACCTTACAACTATGCAGTAAATAATCCAATCAGGTATATTGACCCTGATGGCAGATTTATCATTGATCCAAATGCAACAAAAGAACAACGTGTTATAATTCAAAGAGCAATAAATATGGCTAAAATGCTACTTAAAGACGAAAAATTTCTTCAAGCTATGATGGCTAAAGGACATTTAAGCCGCTCGCAGATAATGAATGACTTTACTGATGGAAAAGGACCTAAATTAACTTTAAGTAAAGATTTATTTGGAAGAGCTTTCGGACAGTATACGCCAAATGGTAAGGGATCTGGAAAATTTGAAATAAATGCAGTAACCACTGATAATGCATCAGAATTCTCTGAAGATTCACAATTGAATGTAATTTTTCTACTTGTCTCTACAATAATGCATGAAGATGTACATAGAGGAAATGATGCTGCTGGAATCAATGAACATGAAGAAGGTGTAGAACAAGGCGAAGCTTTTGAAGAACAAGCTTTTGGAGAAAGTGTGCAATATTCCAATTCTGAGGAAATTAGAACCCACTTCAATAGTCATTTTAAAAAGGCTTTTAATTCAAAAATTTTTAAAGAAAATATTGAGGCAAAAAACGAATTAAAGAAGTATGAAGAAAAAAAAGTAAATGACAAGATAGATGTAAAAAAACGTATGGAAGAATATATATTAAAAAGCAAAAAATAACTTATGAAAACTATTTTTTTATTTCTATTACTAATTAGCTGCAATCCGGAAAAAAAAGAGATTGTTCAGGAGGATTATTCAAAATTACTTGAAATAGCATTGAATATTTGTCCAGCAGTTGAAAAGTATTATCACTTTGAGATTGAAGAGCGAAGAACAATAAATTTATTATCAGGGAAAAATACTCCTTTAACAGGAAATATAATGTGCTTTGGTTATAAAGTTAATTATGGAAAAAAATATCAAAACAATAAAAGTACTTGGATTGAAATTTGGAATTACAAAAAAATTAATCCAAATGAGTTTTACTTATTATACAAGATTGAAAATGAAGGAGTGTTCATAGAAACAACAATAAAAAAGTCAGATGGTAAATGGACTACAAATGATTGTAAAATAAGTGAAACAAAATCCAAAAAGAGGGATCTCTAAATTTATAAAATTATAAGCACAACGGAAAGGAGTTGCAGGAGACCGGAATGTATGATTATGGAGCCAGATTCTATATGCCGGATATTGGTAGATGGGGTGTTGTGGATCCGCTCGCGGAAACTTCGAGACGTTGGTCGGCTTATAGTTATGCTTACAACAACCCGATAAGATTTATAGACCCAGATGGAAGGCAGAATGAGGAAGCGAATAATAGTTGGTCTAAAGATAAAATGATAATGAATGAAGGTATTATACCGCCTGATTGGTATAAAGATAATGAGACAGGCAATATTGCATGGCATGATGGTAGTGCGGAAAGAGCTGGGCAAACAAATATTACAGAAAAAGCAAATGGAGGTCCTATTTCCATAAGCGGAGGGGGCAATAATAATATTTTGAATACTGATGGGAGTATTACTAGCAACGGAGAAACCATAACAAATGGGTATTCTACAACCACATCTCTTGGAAGAACAATAACTTCTCGAAACCCTTGGGAAGCAATCGTGAATGCGGATGGTGGAGAACCAGGTCAAGGAGGAAATCCAGGATTTAGATTGCCAGATTTTTATACACTAAATTTAAGTATAGGAGGTGCTGCTGGATGGAATGGTACTGTTACAGCAGATAGACACGGTCAAATATATATATCCCCTTTTGGAGGTAGTGTTGGTAAATCAGCAACATTGGTTTCTGGAAGTTTAACTACAAATTGGATGTTACAGGGAAGTACACCTACATCCTCTGAAACATATAATTTTCTTTCGGGTCATGGTATAAGTGCTGGGGCAGGATATATCGGAGGAATAAATTGGACGGTATCGCCTACAAATAACGGAACTAAAAATGCTATTGGCTTTGGAATTTATTCACCTCAAATTGGAGCGAGTTACAATTATACACCGGATACATTTTTGGGAGTTCCATTAATATTAAATAAAAAATAAATGGAAAAATTGATTGGAATATTTGTATTTTTAATTATTTCGTTGGTTCTTTTTGTAATAGGATATTCTTGTATTTTCAATACAAGAAATTTTGTAAATAAATTTGCTCTGCTAGTTTATAGAGAAAATTCAACATTATTTAAAATTGCTACAAGTGATACTAATATTAAATGGGTAAAGGTAAGTGGAATTGGGATTATATTTTTTTCTTTACTATTGTTTTCATTAGCTATCTATAGGATTTATCAGGTGTATTGGTAGTACCAATGATTATTATCCTTTCGGGATAAATATTCCGAGAGAAGGAAAAGCGATGGTTGGGGTAGCAAGTTTGTACAATTATAAGTACAATGGAAAGGAGTTGCAAAAGACCGGAATGTATGATTACGGCGCAAGATTTTATATGCCGGATATTGGAAGATGGGGTGTCATAGATAATAAAGCTTAAAAATACTCGCCGATGTCTCCCGCTGCGCAAAGTCTGTGACTTTGAGCGGAAAAATAAAGAAACCTCGCAAAATGCGAGGTTTCTTTATTTTATAGTGCAGTTACATTTTTATTAAAAAAGTCTTTAAATTTTTGTTTTGTGAGCATCGTTTCGAGCATAGCAACGATTACATTTTTATCTTTTTCTTCTAACCCGTTTATCAGTTTTACTTGCTCTATTAGGGTTTTATCTTCCACTACAATTTCTGTAGTAACTTTATTGTCCGGATGCACAATCTGGTCGATAGAAACGCCATAAAATTTAGCGAGTTTATCAAACATCTCAACAGAAGCTTCATGCTGTCCTTTTTCAATTTTGGAGTAAGTCAATTTACTACACCAATGTGTAAAGTGACTTAATTTTTCCAAAGCCCAAGCTTACACACTAAAATATGGATTAATTACTTCTACTAAAAAATTTTTTTTTCCTTTTTACTTTTTCGCGCTTTATCTTATTCCTTATAAGTGCAATACATATTATTAAGACACAAAATATGGCTATAATTATAGAAAATCTCTTAATGTTTGTATGAGAGGTTTTGAACAGTATTATATTTCTGATTTCACTGGGAAGAAGAATTAAAATGATGTCAACAATGAAAATTGAAATTACAATTTTATTTCCTGGTGTTCCCAATTGTGTAATGTTATTAATGAATTTATTCATGTCAAAGAATTTATAGCAAAATAAAAAACACAGAGAGAATGAAATAATCAAAGATTATTTCACAATCACCTGATACGATCTTACAGTAGATTTTGTCACTACTTTTATAATGTATAATCCTGTAGCTAATGATGAAGTTGGAACTTCTGTATTACCAGTAAATTTACCCGATTTCACCAATTGCCCTTGAGCAGAATAAATAGTATAAATACCTTCTTTTGCAGATTCGGCTGATTGTATGTGAAGATTTTCTCCTGCCTTTACGGGATTAGGATAAATTTGTGTATCAGTTTCCAGCAAAGGAGTATCAGAAATTTTCTGAACCAACTTACCTGCATTTTTTGCAAATACAGCATACGGTGACAGCGGAGAGTTTGGTGCGCCTCTGTTTGCTAAATCAGTATCAACAGTATTTTGGATTCCGTCACTGTCCAGATCTCTGGTTCTGGATAAAAAACCTCCTCCCAATACATCAAGATACGCCTTTCCTATAGCATAGAGATCGTATTCAGAATTATTTGATACTATATCTAAAAAATCAGGAATCTGATCTCCATCAGTATTTTTAATAGTATATTTTAGAGTACCAGAATCTGAAGCCGTTTCCAAAATATCAGCTATCCCATTCGTTCCTACCGATATTCCACTATCTATAATACCGTTGTGATCTGTATCTATCTGATCAATAACTGAAGTAGGAATGCCAGATTCATAGAGATCAAGAATTCCGTCATTATCAGAGTCAAGATCACGATAATTCGGAATCCCATCTCCTAAAACACTTACATATATTAAATCTCCTTCTGCATCATCATTTTGTAAGAGATCATCTTTATTTGTATCTTCGATTGAATCAGGAATACCGTCATTGTCTGAATCTAAGTCACAGGCGTCTTTAATGCCGTCACCATCTGTATCTACAGCATTAGACTTATCATTTACAGCATTGCATCCTTCCGCACAATCCGGAATACCGTTACCATTTGTATCAATTGCGTCATTACCGTCAGGACAAAGATCAAAACAGTTTGGAATACCGTCATTATCATCGTCTTTACCTGCAAATGCGTTGTAAATTTTATATTCCTGAGGAAACCGTATGCCCGTCCCGCTGTAAAAGGTAATTTTTATCCTGTTAAATGGCTTGGTCGACTTTCCGCCAACATAAAACTGATTGGAGTTTGTAGTAAAGAAATTTCCGCTGAAAAGACTTCCTGTACCTGTAAAAGTATCTGTTGCTGTATTGTTATTATACAGTGTTACCGTGATATTTTCAAGCACACTGACGCCTATAAGATTGGCAGCTTTCTCAAGCGTAAACCCTGCAAACGTGTTGGCAGGTAGAGTAGAATTACTCTTCACAGTAGCATATGCTGAAAATATACTTAAAAAAGATGTGGCAGGTATTGTTGCCGTAGCAAAATTAGTTTTATCTGTATCTGTAATTCTTTCAGGATTTATCATTTTAGATAAAACAAGACCGAATAATCCGAGTCCCGAAGTCCACGAAGATCCGGTGACCAAACTTCCTTCAATAGCAGAACCACTTACCTGTATTTTGTCATCACAATTACAGCTTACCGGTTCTTCAAATGCATAATACACTTTTAAAGACCCTAAATTGACCCCAACTGTCTGTGATACTTTCAGACGAATCTCGTTAAACGGTTTAGTTGTATTGAGAGATACTTTTTGCTTTCCGCTCCCAAATCCCAATACTTTGATATTGATAAGACCTCCACCATCAAACAGTGTTTTAGAATCCTGAAGCTGTCCGAACAGATAAGTTTCAATTGAAATGTTTTTCAAAAACTCAGCGCTCAGCAATTTACCTTCATCATCCGGAGAAATTACAAATCCGGCTCTGTTACCTGCAGGATATACCTGGTCCTTATCAAGTAATCCGACAGAATAAGATCCTAAAAATCCTGCCGGAAGAACAATCTTTCCAAAGCTGTTTTTGTCTCCGTCGCTTATTCTTTCCCTGTTTTGCACAAAAGATAAAGGTGCAATAAAGCTACTACTTCCTGAAACATTATCTCCAACGCTGGAACCTGCGATAATATCGTCGCATATTCCATTATTTTCATTAATCATGGCAGCAGGATCAAATGCAAAAGCATAATATACGTTCATCGCACTAAATAAAGATAATGCATTTGTCTGATACAGACGGATCTCATCAAATTCTTTTGTACTTTTGAAGTGTAAAAAAATTCTGTTTTTTGATCCCCCGAATGCCGGAACGGTAAGAAGTGTGCTGCTTGTTGAGATTTCTTGCTTTAAGCCTGCTTTATAAGTTTCAATTCTTAAAGAACTTAAAAGTTCTGCGGTGATATAACTGGTTCCTGTATCAACATTAAACCCCGCAATATAGCCCGCCGGATACGTTGTGAATGTGTTTTTTACCGAAATACCGCTACCGCTTACCAACGAGGCAAAATTACCCATGCTTACTTTATCATTAAGATCTGCATTCACAACAGGAGATAAATTTCCGTTATAGCATGCCAGACAAAACCCGGTATTGTTTACAGCCTTTACTTCTGCACCCATTCCCTGAATCGGAATATAGCCCTGAGCCAACAAACTATTTGATATCATCAGCATCAAGGCAAATATCCAATTACTACGAAATAATTTTTTTTTCATTTAATAATATTGCTTTAATTAGTTTCTTTTTTATAAATTTTTTAATTGTTTAGCTGAGTCCATAGGTAAGTACTTGCCCCGTTTTTCCTGCAGCCATAAAAATGTCCGACACCTCCTGTCGTTTCCCAGTAGATCATGTTTCCTACTGTATTTGAATTGCATGAGGATGATGCAGGTACTGTTGCCGTTGATGTTACTGTAGAAGATATTTTTAAGTTTACAGCATTTTGTAAATATAAATCTGCAGGATTATCAGTACGGCCTGGGATTGAAGCAGGAAGCGCATTAATGACTACTCTTGTATTATCCGAATTGTTTTGGCTGTAAAAATAATGATCGAGATTGGCATAAACTGACTGTCCCGGAATAGAGGCAGTTCCGGAGACCCCTACGACAACGGTATTGTTGTTTGTTGTGGTGTTTGAGCTGCCCAGTGCAAAACCATTGGTAGAAACTGTATTTCCAGATCCAAAAGCATATCCCGCAGAGTTGTTATTAAATCCAAAGGAATATGCAGTTCCTACATTATACCTTCCGACTGCGAATGCAGAAGAACCATTTAAAGTATTTTTTGTGTCATCAGCATTGTTATAACCGTTTCTGGTTCCGATAGCAGTTGCGCCGCCGACTACAGAATTTGTATTTCCTATTGCTATAGAATTAAAATTTGCACTGGCAGCTGTTGCATCATTATTTCTCCCCAAAACAATTGTGTTTGAAGCATTATTACTGGCAACAACATTTCCGCTTCCCCAGCTCAGAGCTGAATTTGCGCTGCCACCTCCCGAGAGACTTCCATTGGCATCAAAGACTGCTCTGGAGTTACCTCCTATTGCCAATACCAAATTGTCATTGGCACCTTTAGTACCTAAATAGTTTGCAGAAGAAACAGGGCTTCCTAAAGTTTCTGTTACAGTTGCTATTTCTGCGTCTGTGTTCCCTGTAGTATGCCAGTCATTTGTCTGGAGTTGCGTTCCTGTACTCATTTTAACCCACTTATTGGCAGGTGAGCTGTAGTAATAGTAGCCTTCACTTACTACATCAATGGTCTGACCGGCGGGTGAAGTGTCGCCAGAAGTAACATATACAATGCTTCCATTCTGATCGGTGCCATAGGTTTTTGCCCTTAATTGTATCCCTGTGAGTCTGGGAGCAATAATTCCATCTAATTTTGTGGTATTTGCAGGATCACCTACTACATCCAGAGTGCTTTTCGGGGCTTCGGTATTAATCCCAATCTGTCCACTAACGATGGATGTTGATAACCAAAAAATTGAAATAGATAAAATACTTTTTTTCATAATTTATTATTTGTTTGTCATTTATATCTTGTTGTATTTTTTAAAAATTAAAATGGCAGCATTTACTTTATAAAAGATATAGGAGTAATTGCTGAACATTTTAATATTAAATGAGAAAACTTAAATACATGGTACAAATAAACTGAAAAATATTACAGTGAAAATTATCAAAAGATAACTGGACTTTAAGAAAAAAGATGAAATAGAATCCGTCAATTTAAAAGTTAAGGGGTTCAAAAACTTATTCAGATGAATTCAAGATTGATTTTAAAATAGTTTAAAATCAGCGTTGGTACACAAATTTTAATGTTTGGAAACTTATATAATTAAAATATTTTAAAAGAAGATCCTTCTAAAATGAGCAGGTCATAAAAAGCTAAGGCTCGGATCAACCAAAATCCGAGCCTTTCTGCACTCAATATGCCTTTGAGAACAGATGAAAAAAGTGAGAAGTCCAAAGACTGAACCTAAAGATCATCCCCACATCAGAAATAATAACACAAAATATAATGAGCCCGCCAACGGAGATTTAAAAACATAAAATAATTTATCAGGTAAATGGTCTCTGATTGTTTTCAGTCAAATACATCTTTTTTGAATTGCAATCTGAAAGTTACTCCTTCAGCATCAGTATTGTTGTGAAAATCTATTGTTCCGCCTAAACGTTGCATAATTTTGTACACAATATTAAGCCCGATACCATTTCCATAAAATTTTTTTGCGTTCTCAAGGCGTTTGAAAATTTTGAACATCTGATTTTTCTCTGAATCTGGTATTCCTATACCATTATCTGAAATTGAGTAAATTATATATTCATTGCTTTCCTCCGAATTGATTTCTATCATAGGGAATTCTGCTGTAGAAGAATACTTTACTGCATTACTAATAATATTTAGAAAAACCTGATATATGAGCGTATGATCAGACAAAATATCCTTACAGTCACCGATTTTGATAAACGTATTAGGCGTTCCATACACAGATTGTGCTTCGTTTGCCACCCGTTCTATCAGTGCTCTCATTTGAATCTGATGAGATTCTAAATTTCCGGATTTTGCACGGCTTAGATTCAAAACATCGCGC
Organism: Chryseobacterium sp. DT-167; assembly: GCF_058310155.1. Taxonomy (NCBI): domain Bacteria; kingdom Pseudomonadati; phylum Bacteroidota; class Flavobacteriia; order Flavobacteriales; family Weeksellaceae; genus Chryseobacterium; species Chryseobacterium sp. DT-167. The sequence goes on from NZ_JBZEEQ010000016.1 coordinate 16,761, forward strand.
ATCAGTTTTTCCATATTTTGAATCTGTTCCAACGCTTTACTCAGTTTGTGTAAGTTACCTTCCGTGTGTCCTTCTAGAAGTTTTCGTTCAAGCATTTGCAAGTTGAGTTTCATTACAGTCAAAGGAGTTCCTAGATCGTGCGAAATAGTATAAGAAAAGCTTTCCAGCTCTTCATTCAACAAAATTAGATCTTCGCTGAGTTTTCTGATTTTTGAATAATGGTCATATGAAATTTCGAAAATCAGGGTTATTAATTTCTGAATGGCAAGTTTATCTGCCTCATTCCAGAATTTAGATTTTTTTCTGCTTTCTTCAATGAACGTTTTAAAAGATTTTCTAGGTGAAACTCCTATCTCGTCCATCCCATTGTGTTGGATAAACTCATAATGTTTCTCAGGATTTCCGGCCCATCGGATGGTTTTAATAAATTCTTCGCGGAACCAGATGAAATATTTTTCATCTTCATGATTGATCTTGGAAATTGCAATTCCTGCGAAAGAATTTTCATTACCTACGATTTCTGGATGCTCTTTGGCAAAACTTTGGTAAAAGAAAACTTTCTCTTTATCAAAGTTTTTTTTTTGAAAATACTTTATGATATTAGAAATTACCAATTCAGAAGGTACATTGCCATAGGAGTGAGATTCTTTAGCACTGACTAAAGCTACACCATCAGATTTTGCAATGGCACAAAAATCTGAAAAATTTTGTACAATACCTGTGGTGAGAACTAATGATTTTGATAATTTATTTTTTATAGCTGAAATTTGCTGATCAATTTCAATGCTGTACTGTACCAATTGTGCAGACTTGATATTGCTATAAGCTTTTGCTGCCCATAATGTATAAATTTCCGAACGTATTCTGTTGCGAAGGTCAATATGTTTAGGTAGAATATTTTGACATGCAACCAAGCCCCACAGAACACCATCTACAATGATAGAGGTTGAAAAACTGGAACACACTCCTAAGTTTCTTAAGTATTGCTCATGAATTGGAGACATGGCACGAAGTTCGGTGCAGCTCAGATCCACATCATTAGACCTGGAAATTATTGGTGATGTCAAACCATTTATATCACTGAAAATTCTTCTTTTTTTTGTTAAATATAATTCTCTTGCCTGTTTTGGAATATCACTTTCAGGATAATGCAGATGAAGGAAACTTTCAACCCCATTTTTTACCTGCTCTGCAACCACTTTTCCTGATCCGTCTTCAAAGAATTTATAGATCATTATGCGGTCATAATCTGTATTATGACTAATATCTTTTAACAGATTTTCCCAAATTCCGATCTCTGATGTTGCATCATTATAAGCATCAAAATTGATGTAATCAATTTCTTTTATATTGTCAGCCGTAATGCAGAATTCAAATTCCAGATAGTACAGATGGTCTTTTTTTCTTATCGTTAAATAATATTTTGTCCCGTGAATGCTGATGCAGCTAAGATGTGAGGCAAAACTGCTGTCTTTGGCGACAACCTTTTTATATACATCGGAATTTTTAATAATATTAAATAACTCATCATTATTTTCTAATTTTGAATGTAGCTTAATTTCAGAAATAAGAAAAAGATCAAGAATATTCTGACTGTAAAACTGGATATTAAAATTATCATCTAAACCTAGAAGATAACCAAAGCCCTGGATTTTTCCCGGGAATTCAATTTGTTCATCAGAACATTTGGTATAATTCATCTTATATAATATTGAGTGTATATCTTAAATGGAAGAAGTCATTTTAATAACTTTAAGGTGCCCAAAATGACCATTTGCTACCATTATAAAATGCTAACCGCTTAGCGCCAGTCTTATTGACATAAACTACCATGCCGGGCGAAGGGCTGTTTATATTATTCACATCATCTACAACAGGTAGCACCATCGCTTTGGTACTTGATTCTAATATTAAAATTCCGTCTGCTGCAGATGTATCAGATCCGATAATAGTTTTTGCACCTGCATCTTCGGCAGTTTGTGGCTGATTGATAAGCGAAGATGAGATGTTAGCGTCTTGTCCGCTCAGGTCTATCCAGTTTCCATTGTAATATTTTATTCTGGCTAGTGATGGCGTCGTTGCATCTAAAAGAAGGGTACCTTCAGACGGATTTAAGGGCATCGTTCTTACATAGGGCAAAATTATCCCTTTGTTATTAGTGTTTGCAAATTCGATTACTACAGATGTAGTATCACTTGCTGTACCAGTATCATTACCAATGACTACCTGCGAGGAAATGTTTATAAAAAATAAAGATAATCCTACTATTATTGTCTTTTTCATATTATTACTCATTATGGACATGATGGAGTAGAGAAGCATTTCCATGCTCCATCAGAATATATTTTGAGGCACTTTGCATTTGTATCATAAATCATCATTCCTTCCTGAGGATTGGTAATACCTCCAAGAGCGGCAGTAGCCATTCTGGTAATCACAAATCCTTTTGTGTTAGACTCCAGAACCAGATGCGCCGATTTTCTGACCATTGGCCAATTATCACTATCAGTCGCACCCGCTCTTTTTAATGAGGTAATACCAACTTTGCTGTCTGAACCGGCAGAAGTGAAATTTCCATTATTATAACACACACAATTAACGGATGGGGCTATGCTGAAGGAACTGCTGTCAGCAGAAGTACAGTTTCCGTTGTTTGCCGCTACTATATAATTTGTTCCGGGAGTCATGTTTGAAATGGCTCCTCCTGTACCTACAGTGGGACCGGCCGGAGTAAAGGCATAGGTATTGGATGCATTATAATTACTTATAGTTGCTGATCCCGGCGCAGAACATGTTGGCGGCGTAATGCTCACCGATGGTGGGGGAGGAATAGCATTTACAGCTACTGATGCAGTATTGGATGTTATTGTTCCGCAAGAGCCAGTAATGATAACATAATAATATATGTTTCCTAAAACCGTTGAAGGTGGTGTATAGGTATTTGATGCAGCACCAGAAATTAAACTGCCGCCAATATTACTGTTTGTGGTATTGCTATACCACTGATAAGTGAGGTTTGTACCATTTGCAGAAACAGAAATTGCTGTAGAAGCATTGTTCTGACAAACATTTTGATTAGCGGGTGACGGTTGGGATGTTACAGAAGTAGCTGTTCCTATTGTAACTGTAACAGCAGATCCCGCAGGATGATAGCAATTTCCTGTTGTATTAAAATAATAAGGAGTATATGTTCCCGCAGCTATCGTATTGGCACTTACGTTTGTACTGCCCTGAATCCATCTTAACTGCATATTATTTGGTGTTCCACTGGAAACAACCGGAGAAAGAACTGTACTTACTGTGCCTGAACTGCATGCAGTATAATTTGTCGTATTTATATTAGGAAGAGCGTAAGCATATAGAGTGGGGTTATCTATGTAAGTATTGGTTCTGCCGTTAGTGTTTCTCAGATATAGTTTGAAAACATACGACTTCCCTGGTAAAAGGGTAAAAGTAATATCTGTATTGTTTGATGTAGCATTTGTAGCATTATCAGCAATTACATTGGCTGTGCTGCCTGCTGACTCATCATATATATCAAGTTTATAGCTATATCCTAAATCACTGTCATAAGCATTTGTTCCAAAAGTACCAATTGTACCGATTCTGAACCTATTTAACCGGATTAGGGGACTATTTGAAGATGTTGTAACACGAAAACTGAAGTAACGCCCTGTTTGAAAAGTATTTGTAATACCGGTCATACCATAATATGTAATATTGGAAGCAGTAAAAGTCGTATTTAAAGTTGTACCTGCTGCGCCTGTGTTGCCATATCCCGACGATACTCCTTCTGCAATTTTTAAATCTTCTGCTGTGAAGAAAGATGCATAATTATTAGGTGCTTCTCCGCCGTTTGCATATCTGTTTGAGGGATTATCACCATTATAATCTATCATCCCTTGTCCATTGCCTGTACTTCCTTGGTTTATAGCACAGATCGTCTGTGCTTTAAATGCTATGGAAAATAACAGGGCAATAATTAAATACACTCTGAAATTATAAATTTTTATCATTTTCTACTGTTTTTATGATGCTTTAGTGAGAGGAATAATGAGGACAAGAGTAAACGCAGAATTTAACGGGATGAATTATAAGAACTTTTGCGATTTTAGCGTAGTCTAATTCTTTTTTTAATTCTGCTTAAAGAAACCGGAGTAATTCCCAATAAGGAAGAAATATATTTTGCAGATACTCTGTCAATAAGATCAGGATGTTGCTCCATATATTTAATGTACCTTTTTTCTGCACTCAAAAAAATAAAATCTTCACTTCGCGACAAATATTCTCCCATTAATCTCATGAGAAAAGAAAATCCAAATGCCAGTACCTGTGGATTTTCATTCATATACAATCGGATTTCGCTAAAATTAAACTTATAAAATATGGTATCTTCTAAACACTCATAATGTAATATTGTCGGCTTTTGAAGAATTATTGCATAATAATCTCCAAAATAATAGTTTTCATTCCTGATATATATAGTCTTATCCCTGTCTTTCTCATCATCAGTAATATAATAAGCTCTTACCAACCCCTGTTTTATAAAATATAAATGTTGATCAAAATCTCCGGGCTCTATAAATATAGAACCAGTATTAAACTCCAAAGTCTGTATACTTCCCGGATAATTATAAACATCTTCATAATTTATATCGCTAAAGACCTTTGATATCGTTGAGGCAATTTCTTCTCGAGTATTCATACTTTTTATACCAATATTTACAAACATAATCTAAAAAAACTGTCGATAAGATTACATAAATTCTATATATATTACAGAAATATTATTCTGTCTTCAATAAGTTGTCAGTTTATTGGTTATAAATTTTAAATTTGTTGCACCATCAAAAGTGTCTGTGACATCTTTTCTATTCTTCAGAATTATGTATTTGTTCTAATCTAATAAAGAATGGTGCAACAAAATGAAAAAAGTACTAATATGGAATTTTTTTTCTCATCATTCTGCTTTTATTAATATGTTACAAATAAATGAACAATTAAAAAAACGCAAATTATCTTTTGTTAATTGATGTTATTTTTTTATGTAATCTGTATTAAATATGTCTGACCAACTATAGGAATTTTTTAACCTCAACTGTCATCATTAGCAAAAGAGAGATTATCAGTTGGCCAGGTTATTTGGCTTATATTCATATTGTTATGTAGTCAAATGATTATTGTACCAGTTCCAGCTAATTTTTTTATACGTTGTCATTTTAAATTTATACCTTAAGAAAAAACATCTCAGATTTTTGTTCACTTTTCTTTAATATGTGATATTTGTTTCGATTATTGACTAGGCAAAAAAACTCCCGATTGATTTTTCCGGGAGTTGATTTTTGTGTTATTATTAAATGAATATTAACTGATAATGATCTTCTTTGAAATAGTTTTACCGTCTATTTTTATCTTTAAAATATATACACCTTTCTGTAATTCACCTACGCTAACCTTAGCACTTCCTTTTTCGAAATTTTTTGAAGGTATTACAAGCTTTCCGGATACATCATAAATTTCATAGGTACCATTTTCTTTCAGACCAGATTCAAATGTTAAGTGTCCGTTGGTAACAGGATTTGGATAAATTTTTATAAGATCTGAATCTGATTTTATGATGTCAGTTACAGAGAGTAAACTGGCACAGTTCCCCAATCCTACTGCACACCAGGCATTCTCAACCTGCTGTAATGCGTTTGATCCCGCTCCGTACAAGTCAGTTGCTGCCTGTTTAGATGCAGTATAGGCATTGGTGTACTGACTATTGGCTGTAAGATAAGTTGCTAAAGTTCGGTAAGCAATCTTTTCAGCTTTCTGAATGGTGATTCCTGTAACATTATAGCTCGTTCCTGAATCATTAGTACCGGTTCCTCCTACAGACAGTAAATAAAACCAAAAATTTCCAACCCCGCTGTTGGTGTGTACCCCGCCATTATCGGTAGAGCCGACCGCTGTATTTGCCCAATAGGTTCCAAGATAGGTATCCGGTTGTTGTGATGCCAGTGCAGCAGGTCCTGAGTTGGGATTCGACATACTTCTTAAAAATGTAAAACCAAGCGCAGGATTGGGAATTCCTTCACCTATATTCCAGTTGGGGGTAATTCCCGAATAAAATTCAATGGCGGCACCAAACATATCGGCAAAAGCTTCATTTAAGGCTCCGGATTCTCCCTGATAAGTGAGATTTGCGGTTCGGCTAACCATGAGGTGAGAATATTCGTGACCTGCGACATCTATTCCTACGAAAGGACCAAAATATCCTGCCTGTCCCTGATACATCCCGTTTCCATAGATCATTCCTACTACATTGAAGCCTTGTTGGGTAATATCAAATGCAGCGGCATTAACACCGCTTACTGGCTGCATTGGAGTTCCCGTATTGGGATCTACGTTGAAATTTATATCATAATAATTTTTAATGATGGATCCGTTGCCATCGTAGCTGTTTCTGTTGTGTCTTGCGATGTAGTAATCTTTAGATTTTTCCATAGCCCAATGTGCTTCTACCGGGGCTTTGGTCGTATTGGCAGTAAAGTTTGCAGTGGTGCTCGTTATTTCTGTGATTGTGCCTGTTAGCTCATTGGCTGTAAGATTTGCGCTGCCGTCCCATCCTGCACCATTTCTGGTGTAAATATTTTTAGCATTGTCTTTCAATCTGAATGTACCGTTATCAGAGTCGACGGTGATGGTCTGATTTCCTTTATAATATGTTGCGCTCGTAGAAGGAGTATCAACAAATAACGGGCTGTAGTCAAAGCTGTTTACAGAATTTTTAGCGGGTAAATGAAGCCTGATCTGGAATTCAGGATTGTAATCATAAATTTTTGAAATCTTATTAACGATTTTTCCGGTAGCATGATCGATGTAGTAGTCAAAAGCCTTTAATGATCCCAAAGCTGCGGCCTGCACTTTGGTGGCTGAATAAAGTTTAATTCCGCCTGTTGTGTTTACTTTGGCGATCACATTTTCAAAGTCTCCGAATGTGGTTTTATTGTTTCTTATATCGGCTAATATGATTTTTTTTGTGTCAGCCTCTGATAATGGCTGAGAGATAGCAATTTTTATATCATTGATGAGTTCTCCGTTTACGTATGTTACTTTGCCATCCTTTTCATGAATATAGAATAAATCATCATTTACTTTTATACCTTTATATAAATGCTGATAGGTACTTCTTCTGAAACCGAGCTCATCAACAGAACTTTTTACAAATTCATAGCTGTGGTCTGAGTTTGTTTGGAACCATTTGTCAAGATAACGTACAAGTGTTTCACGAGAAATATTTTGACCTTCAAAATTTACCTCAAAATTCCCCATAGCAGATGTTGCTGTTATTTTTGGCAGATTTTGCGGTGAAATTTCCGTGCGATGACTTTGTGCCTTTAAAAACTCGCTAGTAGATCCCAAGGTCAGAACAAAAGCCAAAGCTTTCACAATTGTAACTGTCTTTTTCATAATATTTATTTGATTAAATTCGACAGTTAGTAGAGAAAATACAAAAATGTTACATGATGTGCTAATTATTTTTTGTTGTAATGAAAATTAATTAAGATTTTTGAGTGTCTGACGCAGGGTTTCCAGCTCAATAAGATTCATTTTGGTTCCGATAAAAATGATAATCAAAATAATGATCAGGAAAGATAAAACAATGAATATATATCCTGAAATAAACCACAGTACGGTATTGATTATATTTCCTTTGATGCCCAGTTTCCTTATCCAGAATTTTTGACTCCTTTCAAACCAGGATTTTCCTCTGCGGATTAATGGCTTTGTTTCTACATCATTTAGTTCGTCAATGATTTTTACTACGTCCTCAATGTATTTTCCGTACATATAATACATCCAGTATTTTAAAATAAATGAGATCACCAGAATGGTAATTGCAAATGAAAAAATAAAGATGGCAAGATTGTATTTAAAATCGAACTGAAAATCGATGTGAATCAGTGATAATAAAAATGCTAATGGGATATACGATATATAATACGATATATAAATCTGTTTTGAAATCAATAACTGCGTTTTCAGGGTAAAAAGGTCGTAGTTTGTATTTGTGTTTTCTTTTTTCAGAAGCTTGTAAAGCTTTAAAAATCTTGAGTAGTAATACAAAACGATCAATACAGTTAAGATAGAAACCAGAATTGAAATAATTCTGATATTCTTATCCTCAGTTACAGACGGGAGGTTGGTGAAGATCAGCGGCAGCGTAATGATCATCAGCCAGAATTCTGTCTTCATATTGATTCTGAGCATCTCTAGAGGCGAATGGATCTCATCTTGCTTTTCAAGAGAAATTTCAGGTGGAATCTGGCTGTTTTCCTTTTTCCAGAGTTCTTTAAAGTTATCTAACTCCATTGTGATGTAATAAGCTTTTTTTAAACGGTCTTTTTTTTATCTATAATATCTTTAAGCTTTGCTTTTGCCCGGTTGAGCTTCACTCTTGCATTGACTTCCGTAATCCCCAGTTGTGATGCAATTTCCTTACCTGAAAAGTCTTCCAAGAAGAAAAAAATTAAAGCTTTATCTATAGGACTGAGCTCATGAATGGCATCATACATGATTTTCATCTTCCGGTCATCCTCTTCATTGTAAATTTCATGATCTACCAACAGATGCTCTATACGCTGATTCTGTATAAAGCTGCGTTTTTTTTCACTTTTTAAAAATACGATTGCAGTATTGAGCGCCGTGCGGTAAAGCCATGTTGAGAAATCGCTTTTACCCTGGAATTCTTTGTAAGATTTCCATGCCTGATAGATGATCTCTTGATAGAGATCATTCTGATCGTCAAAATTATCCATGTACATCTTAGAAATCTTGAAAATTACTCCTTTATGTTTTTCAATTTTTTCCAGAAACTCCTTTTCCTGTGACATTGTAGGCTCGGCTCTGCACAGTTAGTATCATTTTTTCAAAAATGTTACAGATTTATAAAACAAACACCAGTTTTCAGGTTCTGGTGTTTGTTTTATAAACCTGATGCTGTTGCGGAAATTCTGGCAGATTCATCAGCTATTTCGGAGCATGATTCATATTAAATAATCTTTAAGAAAATGGTGTGTCATGCTGATCTCGTAACCAGCATTTCCAATGCCGTACCAGCTGCCAACGGAAGTGTTTTTGAAATTTAAAAGCCATCAGTAATTGATGGCTTTCTATCATATGGTTTATGGCTGACCGTTTCCACCAGCTGATCCATAAATCTGTCCTGTTGCAAAGCTTCCGTCATTATCCGCCAGCTGAACGAAAATAGAGGCCAGCTCTGCAGGCTGTCCGGGTCTTCCCAATGGTGTGTCACCTCCGAATTCCACCAGTTTTTCCTGTGTTTGCCCTCCGCTTACTTCCAGTGCTGTCCAAACCGGTCCCGGTGCAACGCCATTGACTCTGATTCCTTTTGGACCAAGCTGCTTTGCAAGTGATTTTACATAGCTGGTCGTTGCTGCCTTTGTCTGTGCATAATCATAAAGGTCGGCAGAAGGATCGTACGCTTGCACTGATGATAATCCGATAATGCTCGACCCGGGTTTCAGATAGGGGAGTGCTGCTTTTATGATCCAGAAAGGTGCGTAGATATTTGTTTTCATTGTTCTGTCAAAATCTTCTGTGCTGATATCTAAAATAGATTCATTGCTTTTTTGATGCCCTGCATTATTGACCAGAATATCAAGTCCTCCCAATCCCTTTGCCGCTTCAGAAACTAATCTTTGACAAAATTCTTCATTGCGGATATCTCCAGGGATTGCTATTGCTTTTCTTCCTGCTTTTGTGATCAGGTCAATAACTTCAACGGCATCAGACTCCTCATCTGGTAAATAATTGATCACAACATCCGCACCTTCTCTTGCAAAAGCAATAGCAGCAGCCCGGCCAATCCCGGAATCTCCGCCGGTAACTAGTGCTTTCCTGCCAGTTAATCTTCCTGAACCTACATAGCTTTCTTCGCCGTGATCAGGAACCGGATCCATTTTTCCTGCAAGTCCCGGAAAAGGCTGGAACTGTTTCTTAAATGGTGGTTTAGGATGTTTTGTAGTAGGATCTTGCAGAGGAGAAGTTTCTGCATTTAAAGTTTCTTCCGGAATATTATCTTTATTCTCAGAAGAATCAGGGGTCATAATGTTTACTAATTTGTCAAGTGCTTCTCTTCGTGTGATTTGATCGTCCATATTGATAATGATTTGGTGTAATAAATAATTGTATTGTAAGCAATCTATATTCCAGAGTGTATCGATAGAGAAATTTTTTGTGAATCTGCACGAAGAATGATTCATCCTGAAACTTTAATTATAAGTGTCGCCTTTGATCAGTAAATTAATTATCACCCAGATTTGCAACATTAAATAATAAGGATATGAAATTCTTACAGATCTGTTACAGAGATTTTTATTAATAAAATTTTCGGCAACGATGTGTTATATTTTAAATATATTTTGATTTTTAAAGATTTTCAGTTGATCAGTTCTGCTTTAAGATGAAAGAAATTTTCACATAATTTTTTTACTGATGTGCATTTCCGTAAATTTGAGCTGTTAAATTAAATAAATCTTAAGTAAGAATGGAAAAGTATAATTACGGAGTCATCGGACTCGGTGTAATGGGAAGAAATTTGCTTTATAATATCGCCGATAATGGTTTTTCTACCGCAGGATTCGATTTGGATGACGATAAGGTAGAAGCACTTCATGGTGGTGCCACTTCAGGAACACAGGTCAAGGGTACAGCTTCTTTGGAAGAATTCGTAATTTCACTGGAAACTCCACGAAAGATTATTTTAATGGTTCCCGCAGGAAAGCCGGTAGATGCTGTTCTGGAAAGTATTGTACCACTTCTAAGCCCAAAAGATATCGTAATTGATGCCGGAAATTCATATTTCAAAGATACCGAGAGACGCATTGCTGATTTGGCATCCAAAAACCTTCATTTTATGGGAATGGGAGTTTCCGGAGGTGAGCAGGGCGCAAGAAGAGGACCCAGCATAATGCCCGGAGGAGATCTGGAAGCTTTTAAATTAGTGAAACCCATGTTAGAATTAATTTCAGCAAAAGTTAACGGCGAAGCCTGCACAGCTTATATGGGAAAAGGTTCTGCGGGAAATTATGTGAAAATGGTACACAACGGAATCGAATATGCGATCATGCAGTTGATCAGCGAAGCATACGATCTCTTAAGAAAAGGAGCAAATCTGAACAACGATCAGCTATATGAGGTTTTCAAAAAATGGAATGAAGGGGAAATGAATTCTTTCCTGATTGAAATCACCAGAGATATTTTCCGGCAAAAAGATGAGCTGACAGACGGTTTTCTTGTCGACCAGATTTTGGATAAAGCAGGAGCAAAAGGAACCGGAAAATGGACTTCAGAGCAGGCTATGGAAATTGGTGTTTCTATCCCGACAATCGATCTAGCAGTAACTTCGAGAATTTTATCAGCTTATAAGGAGGAGAGGGTAAAGGCCTCTCAATTATACCCTCAAGAAGCAATGACAACTCTGGAAAATACTGAATTATTTATCAAAGAAGTAGGCGATGCGCTGTATCTGGCTACTTTGATCAGCTATGCACAGGGTTTGGCATTACTGGTAAAAGCTTCTGAAGAATATCAGTTTGAAATTCCTTTAAAAGACGTGGTAAAAATATGGAGAGGAGGCTGTATTATCCGCTCTGTTTTACTTGAAAAATTCTATTCGGCTTACACTCAGGATCCGAACTTATCTAATATTTTACTTAATGAGGAAATTTCTGACCTTGTAAAATCTAAAATTAGATCTTTAAGAAAAACGGCTTCTTTTGCTGTTTCAAATGGTATTCCAAGTTTAGGAATCCAGTCTGCTTTGGGATATTTTGATGCGTATACCACAGATTCTTTACCTGTGAATCTTATTCAGGCACAGCGTGATTATTTTGGAGCGCATACCTATCAAAGAGTTGATAGAGAGGGCATTTTTCATACTTCATGGCAAAACATAAACAACTAATATCGGATGAGTGACAATACCACCCTGCATCCAACAACGATTATTATTTTTGGTGCAACCGGCGATCTGGCAAAACGAAAGCTTTTTCCTGCATTTTACAATTTATATGTCGATGGCAGAATGCCAAAAGGCTTCAATATTTTAGCTTTAGGACGGGCTGAAAATACGGATGAAAAGTTTAGATCCTATATTAAAGAAAATCTGGAGAGTTTCTCAAGGCGGAGTGTAACCCCGGAAGACTGGGCAGGTTTTCAGGCACATATCAGCTATTTTCAGCATCAGTTGGATGAAGAAAAGTCTTATCAGAATTTATATCAGAAACTGGAAGGTTTTGATAAAGTTTACGGAATGAGAGGAAACAGACTTTTTTACCTGTCTATTGCGCCAAACTTTGTATCAGTTATTTCAAATCATATTAAAAATACATCTATAGCTTCAGACCCGGAACAAGATCGTATTATCATCGAAAAACCCTTTGGTCATAATAAAGAGTCTGCAATAGAGCTGAATAATCTTCTTTCGCAAACCTTTCAGGAAGAACAGATTTATCGTATCGATCATTATCTGGGAAAGGAAACAGTTCAGAATATTTTAGCTTTCAGATTCGGAAATTCAATTTTTGAACCTCTTTGGAATCACAGACATATAGAATCTGTTCAGATCACTGTAGCAGAAGAAGTAGGTGTTGAGACGCGGGCAAGTTTTTATGAGCAGACAGGTGCGCTGCGTGATATGATTCAGAATCATCTTTTACAGATTCTTTGTATGGTCGCAATGGAACCGCCAATTTCACTGGAGTCTGGTGAGATCAGGGATCGCAAAGTTGATGTTTTAAAATCAATCCGCAGGATTTCTCCCGATAAAGTAGATCATTATGCAGTGAGAGGTCAGTATGGAAGAGGCAAAGTAAATGGCATCAAAGTAAGCGGTTATCGGCAGGAAGAAGGGATTGCGGCTGACTCCAATACAGAAACGTTTGCTGCAATCAAATTTTATCTCGATAATGAGCGATGGGAAAATGTTCCTTTTTACGTTCGTACCGGAAAAAAGATGAAAGAAAAGCACTCTTATATTACCGTTCAGTTTAAACCTCTTCCGCATTCTGCTTTTTCGGAAAGTACATCACTTTTATCGGCTAACCGGTTGATTATAAATATTCAGCCACAGATGGACATCAGATTGCAGTTTATGTCAAAAAAACCAGGACTTTCATTAGAATTGAAACCTGTAGAAATGATTTTTGATAATTTTGCCTGTCAGACAGATACTCCGGAAGCTTACGAGACACTTTTACTGGAAGCACTTGTCGGCGATCTCACATTATTTATGCGTTCTGATCAGGTAGAGCAGGCTTGGGACGTTGTAAAAACCATTCAAGAAACATGGGAAAAAAATAACGATTCTTCTTCTTTTCCGAATTACGAAGCGGGAAGCTGGGGACCGGATGACAGCAATGCATTAGTGGAAAGACAGGGGCATCAATGGGTTTAAAATTTAAATAAAATAAAATGAATATTGCCATATTTGATAATTTGGATGCGTTGTATAAAAACGCTGCCAATATGTTTGTTGAGCTTTCAGAAAAATCGATCCGAAAGCACGATAAATTTGTTGTTGCATTAAGTGGAGGTTCTTCTCCGAAAGCAATTTTCAACTTATTGGCGACTGAGGAATACGCAGATCGAATAGAGTGGAGTAAAGTATATTTTTTCTGGGTAGATGAAAGATGGGTGTCTCTTGATGATGAAAAAAGCAATGCTAAAATGACATTTGAAACCCTTCTGAATAAAGTTCCTGTAAAGAAAGAGCATATTTTTCCCATGTATAAAAACAGAACCGAGCCGGAAGATTATGCTAAGGAATATGAAGCGCACATCAGAAATATACTGGGAGATGAAGGAATTTTTGATTTTATCCTTTTAGGAATGGGTGATGATGGTCATACAGCTTCTTTATTTCCGGGTGAAAAGGTCTTACACGAGAAAAAAAAATGGGTAGATGCCTATTATCTTCAATCTCAGGAAATGTTTAGAATTACCCTTACTGCCCCGGTTATCAATAAAGCTGAAAATATATTGGTGGTGACATTTGGTAAGTCTAAAAAACATGCTTTGGGTGAGGTTTTACGTGGAGCGTACAATCCTGAAGTATATCCGCTTCAGTTAATTGAAAAGAGAGATGGCGTTCACTTTTTTACTGATCAGGAAGCAGGTGTCTGATTTTAAATGATATAGAAAATCGTGCACTCCGGTATATAGAGATAAGTATAAAAAAAGCTGTAATTGAATTGATTACAGCTTTTTAAAAAATCGGTGTGTACAAATAAACATACTTTAAATATTAAAAAAAGAATATCTTTAATTAAGATAAAAAATTAGGTATTTTTAATACCGCTAGGAACTGAAACAAATTCTCTTATTTGAAAAAAATGGTCAGAGATTCTGATATTATGATGCATTCTTACAGTAAGTTGCTACAGAAATGTTTTCAGGAAATCTGAACTCTTGGTCCAGGTGATTCCTTGATATCGATTGTTTGAAAGTTCCATATGGTGAGTGGTAAACATAGAATACATATATTGTCCTTGCTGAAATTTAGCGTACAGTTCATGTTCCGATGCAGGATTTTCAGTTCTCTGTTTTCTGATCGACTCTGCAAATTCATCCAGGCTGGAAATCTGGTGAATTTTAAATTCACGACCCATTATCTTCTTTACATCTTCAAAAATCATCAGCGGACTCACCTGAAAGCTGGCAATCTGCAGATTTCTGGGTGTAGTATCATCCAAAGCCACTTCAGCTGTAAATTCAGCCGTATTGTCCATCGTTGTAAAATCCAGTCTCCAGTCTGGCTGATCTCCCCAATAGCCGATACTTTTTTCTTTCAGATTAAGGATTGGCGTATTATACTGCAATATATCTGCAAAACACCCGTTAAATACAGATGAAGCCCGGACGGAAGATTGATCTGTATATTTTTTAAATTCTCTTCTCCAGTCAAAATTTCTGTTTTCACCTTCGGTAAGATCATTGTAATCGGTACAGAAATCAGAAGGTATGAATCTTGGGACACCTGCAAGGATTGCTGCATCCAAAAGTATTTTCTGAAAATCAATAATAACTTCTTTTAAACCTGCGACAGCAGAAATGACACAACTGACACCTTCGCATACTCTTGTAATCTCATTGATATCATTCATCTCAACAGGATAAATCTGTACGCCCATTTTTTCGAGAACAGCAATCTTATCAGGATCGGCGGAATGTCTTACAAGAGCTTTCACGGCTGCGTTGCGCTTCAGTAGTTCTCTGCATATTCTGTTTCCTAAATTACCTGTTGCGCCTGCAACCAAAATTGTTTTTTCCATACGATAAATTTATGATGCTAAAAATGGTAAAATAAGACTCAGCACCTTTTGAGGCTGTTCTTCAAATAAATAATGTCCGCTATCTGTAATACCGACCACTTCGATATCCGAAGCAACCAATGGCAATCCGTAGCTCATATAGTTGTAGCTGATGTAGCTGCCGATACCCAAAACAGGCATTGTAAGTTTCTGGTAATTTTCAGCGTCTGCAATATCCTGACTGAAACTCTGATACCATGCATTCGAGGCTCTTATGCTTTCTTTATCACTGTAAGCCTGAGCATAAACAGCCCTTTCAAACTCAGTCATTTTGCTGTCGTCAATCATTACGTAATTAAACAGCCATTCCTGCAACAGATAAAAACGGTCTTCCAAAAGTTGTTCGGGCAGACCTTTTACCTGATTAAATCCCATCCACCATGCATAAGGCATATTGGCATCCATCTTTTCATTAAAAGTTCCTGCAGCCGGAATCAGCGGCATCTGAAACATTCCTTCACTGGGATGTGAGCCGTCAAGCACGATCAGTTTTTCTGTAAGTTCAGGAAAATTGAATGCGAAACTCATGGCGACCATTCCCCCAATATCATGTCCGAGAATATTGATTTTTTCAAACCCAAGCTGAGTGACTAAATGTTGTACATCAGTTGCCATCGTTTTTTTATCATATCCAGATTCCGGTTTTTCTGAAGAACCCATTCCCCGCAGATCGATGATTATAATGCAGTATTCTTCTGCCAGTTGCAAAGCTACAGATCTCAATGAGTACCATGTCTGCGGCCAGCCGGGAAGGCAGATTAAAGGTTTTCCCTGACCTCCCTGCACGTAGTGGATGGTAATACCATTTACCGTGGCGTACTTATTTTCAAATCCCGGAAAGTCATTAATCAGCTCATTGTCAGAATAGTTGTCTTCTGAAGGGTTGATTGTTTTGTTCATGTCATTTTTTTAGTGTGACACAAAGGTAATTTGTATTTGAACCGGTCAGACTACCATCTGGTAGGAAATGCTTATCTGATGTTTTTCCGGATCCGGCTAAGCGCATTCGGAGTGATTCCCAAAACACTGGCAAGTTGTTTTATTGGTATTTTCTGAAGCATTTCTGTGGTATTCATAAATTCAAGATAGCGCTCCTCAGCAGTAAGCGTCTGAAACTTTAAAATCTGATCGATCATTCTTACCGTGGTTTCTTCCCATATTTTACGGCTGAACTCATGCCATACCGGAACATGGGCATACAGAAATTCCATGTCTTTTTTATCAATAACAATCAGTTCGGTATCTTCAATGGCAATAATGTTGAATCTGGTCGGTTTCTGAGGATTAAAACTTGATATCTCTGTTAAAAATTCGTTTTCAAAAACTACCCATGTTGTATTTTCACCGTTTTCTCCCTCATAATAAAAACGCAGTCCCCCGGATACAATAAAAAAATATTGCTGTGCGATCTGTCCTTTTCTTAAGACCAGATTTCCTTTGGGAACTGCTTTTGGTCTGCATTTAGAGCGTACGATGTTAAGCTCTGTTTCATCAATGCCAATGATGTTCCTGATGAAATTTTCGAATTTTTCCATTGTATCAAGATTCCGGTTATGATAGCTGATTACTCCTCAATCTTCTGCAAATGTAAAGAATATAAGACGAGAAAATGTTTACAGATACTGGAAAAATCAGACCACTGAGTACGAAATCGCTTCAATATCTGGTGAAAATACAAGAGTCCTGTAATTTTAAAACAATAGAAATTAAATATTTCTTTATCACCAGTTCACAAATATGAATTTTTCCTTCCACGGTAGTTTGACAAGACCGATTCCCCAGGGAAGCCTATCCAGTAAAATATCTTGTGTTTTCCGTTCTACCGTGAGAGTACAATCATAATCTGTGACAGTTAATTTACCAGAGCGTTGAAAAAATTCGTTTTGTAATAATGCTGAAGATGATTTTTTCATCGAATTCCAATTATGCTTAACGCTTTCTATTACATTTTCAGCTTCTGTTTTATGCTTACGAGAGAGTTTGATATGCCTGTTAATGGTTTGATTCGCCGGAATATTGCATAAGAATTTTTCAAAAATCATATCATATTCGGGAGCGTTTGTTTTTCCGGTGGCGATGTAGTGTAGTAAATGTGCGCACAATTCAGGATCAACGAGTTGCTGGGTTTTTGTGTTTAATAGGTTGCAATGCTCAAAAAAATTTTTAATGAACGGATGTATCAGAATAAGCCCTCCATTTTGAATGTATTGCCCATCTTTCTGACTTAAATCTTTGTCATTGAGACTTAAATTTTCCTGAACTGCATTCTTTCGATGCAATGTTTCCTTTAAAGTTTCATTATTTTCCGGAAGATCTTTTGAATTGTTTTTAATAATTTCAAGAATTTCATTTTCTTCAATAAAAGGGAATATCTTAACTGCTGTTTTCCAACTCAAATGGTTTTTCCTTTTTTGTAATAAAAAAATCGGAGTTGTTTCTGCTTTTACTATTTGTTGTAAAATATATTCTTTAAAATTACTTTTTGATGAATTCAAATACTGTGATAATACATTTAAAACCAAATGCCATACAGTGAATCTGTCGGTATGATTGAGTTTCGACAGGTGGCGTATAATATCAATATCCAGGTTGATCTTTAAATCTTTATTTTTTAAAACCGTCTCACATAAATGTGCAATCTGCTCGTCTGAAAGTTGACTGATTATTCGCTCCTGAACATTTTGTTTTGACAAAACAGGTATCATTCTTTTCTGAAAATTTTGGCTTAGGATAAGAGTTTCAAATACTGCGGGTTCCAAAAAAGAAAAATTCTTTTTCTCAGAATTCCACCAAGGCATATATCCTTTTTCCAAAAAATAGATAAAAGTCTGAATTGTTTTTTCGTGGTTGTCGATCAGGTATGCATTAGAGTCGCTTTCTGCTTTTTGATTAAAACTTACAATTGGTGCAGTAATTTCTGACAGTTTTTCTTTAAAGAGTTGAGCGATTTCATCTTTCAATTCAGTATTTAATGAGCTGTTTTTTACGTCAAAATTCAATTGTAAATGAGGAATATGAATCGTATAATCAGCTAACGGATATTCTAAAGCATTGATGTATTTTTCTATTTCAGGAAAAACATCAATCGACAAAAAGGTGCTGATGTCTTCTTTTATACTATTTGCTTTTTCCTTGTTGTTTACGGTAATTTCAACGAAAACTTTCTGAATTATATGATCTTGCTTCACCTTCGATAAATTTTATGATATGATACATTGATTTCTTTAGTCAAACTCACCTCCCCAAAAACCGGCAGGACAAAGACTTAGCTTTGATCTTTGTTTTGCGCTCAATCTGCATCCGCAACCTCTTACGAAACCAGCTTTTGGAGAATCTGCAACTTCTAATGTATTAGGATTAAGCCATTTTAGTGCGTTGCAATTGTTGCCATTTTTTAAAGGACATTTGTTGCAGATTTCTTCTCTTACCGAGAAAACATACTCTTCAGTTTGATTTACCATGCCTATTTTTGAACGTAATTCATTGAAATGACCGCCAATGATTTCATTGCGCTTGCCAAAAATTTTTTTGATATTCATAGGATTAAATTTTTAATTATGGGGACAAAATTAGAAGAAGAAAAGCCGTTTCGCTAATTCTAAGACCTTTCTATTCAGTCTTTGCAGTAAAATATAAATCATCTCCAAAGGAAAAATACCTTCAATTCTAAAAAATTTTTGCAATATAAAGAATGATTCTTCTAGTCAGAAAAGTGATGCTTTTTGAAAACTGATTTCAGAGTAATCAGAGATAGTATGATTCTATCAAATTATCTCTCATTATTAACTGTTGAAATATTTTTTTATACCGAAATTATACTTTAATATTTAGGTTAAAATTTCACCTTAATTAGATTAATAAAAATTTTTAGCTGAATTCATATTTTTAATTTATTATTTAAACATTTGATTGTTAATTATTTGATTATTATTTTTTTTAAAATTTCTCAACGATGGATAGAAATATTATTTACTGCAAAGACAGGTTTGATCCCTCGAAATATTTGTCTTTTGAGTAGGGATGATTGTATGTTTGCAGCATAATAATTATGAACAGAAATTATGATAAACGAAGTATTGACAATTTTAAAAGATCGGCTGAATGATTCAGAAGGTTTACAGGATATTTTAGGGGATATTACTGTTGTGGATGACATAGCAAAGCACGACGATGACACCTCAGGTCTTGACAATAAGGTGGTGATCACGCTGCTAAACGTTGAGGAAGAATCAACATTGAAAAACAGGTCGAGATACAATAAGGTATTGATAAGTGAAAACCCTACGCAGTATGACATGAAAATGGAGAGTCCGCCGGCTTATTTAAATCTGTATGTAATGATCTCTGCCAACAGAACTACCTATGCCAACGCTTTAGCAAATATTTCAAAAGTCATTGAGGTGTTTCAGACAAACAATGTGTTGGAGTATATTGATCCTGATGATCAGAATGAAAACGATTTCAAATTCAGAATCGAACTGCATTCTATTCCGTTTGATCAGCTGAGTTACATCTGGGGATTATTAGGCGGAAAGGTAATGCCTTCTGTCTTATATAAAATCAGTGTAATAAAAATTATGGCTAAGGATACGACGTCTGTTGAATTGATTCATGACGTTAATATTCAAAGCATTAAAGTCGATTAACCATAAAAACAAAAACTAATAACCTTTAACTCAAATTTTTAAATCATGCCAAATCCAAAAACACCAGGTGTTACAGTTGAAGAAATTACAAAACTTCCTTATTCAGTTACATTAGTAGATACAGCTACTCCCGTATTTATCGGCTATACCGAGCTAATTCCCGAAGGCTATAATATTAATGATAATAACAATGAAAAGCTTAAAATCAGTTCTCTTCTGGAATATGAAGATAAGTTCGGAAAAGCAAAAAAGGAAAGTATCCAGCTGAAAGATACGAAAGATAAAGGAGTTACCCTTATAGCACCGGAAGTACAGTTTTTAATGTATTATTCGCTTCAGATGTATTTTGCTAATGGTGGTGGCCCATGCTATATTGTTTCTGTAGGAACTTACGCTTCTATTTCGGCGGGAGCGCAGTTATCTTCACTGAAAAACGGACTTGACAAGATTGAAACTCTAAAAACTATTAAAGATCCGGTTCTTATTGTTTTACCCGATGCCGTATCGTTACCCGAGCCAGATTTTTATAGTCTTTATAATTATGCAATAGGAAAATTAGAGACAAAAAATAGGTTTGCCATTTTAGATACATATGAAGGAAATTCCGCAATCTCAAATAATCTTAATACAATTGGGCACTTTAGAGCTGAGGTAGATTCAACCAGCCATGCTGCAGCTTATTTCCCTCATTTAAAAACAAATTTGAATTATACTTTTGATGAGGATGCAGCTATTACACAT
Organism: Chryseobacterium sp. DT-167; assembly: GCF_058310155.1. NCBI lineage: Bacteria > Pseudomonadati > Bacteroidota > Flavobacteriia > Flavobacteriales > Weeksellaceae > Chryseobacterium > Chryseobacterium sp. DT-167. The sequence goes on from NZ_JBZEEQ010000016.1 coordinate 37,528, forward strand.
ACTGGTTTACAACAAGCGGAACAGGATAGTGCTACTTTTTATGCAGGGGAGATTGCTGCTTTAGATGAATTAAAAAGCCTGGCAAGTGATGAGATCTCAAGCGGATCTGCAAATGGTTTTGTACTTGCCGATTTATTGGATCAGGCTATTGCAATTGCAGAAGAAATTAATGAAACCGCTGATGTAAAAACGGCTTTAACGGAAGCTATTAATGAAGCCAAAGCTGTCTCAGAAGCCATATATGAGGGTGTGATAGACGATTTTATCATTCCTGATGATTTAGACGAAAACGCACCTGTTTTCAGTGGAGAGTTTGAGGCATTAAAGGCTGCAATTCTCAATGTAAAAGATGAAAAAGGTAATGCAGACGGAATAACACTTAAAAATTTAGAGTCATCTGATTCTTTATTATACAATGAAATAAGAGAAGCCATAAGATCCTTAAAAATTGTTTTACCCCCATCATCGGCAATGGCAGGAGTATATGGCAGAGTAGACAGTACAAGAGGAGTGTGGAAGGCTCCGGCAAATGTAAGTCTTAGTTATGTAATGAGTCCAACGGAAAAAGTTTCCGATCAGGAGCAGTCAGATCTCAACATAGATGATTCTGGAAAATCAATCAATGCGATCAGAATTTTTACAGGAAAAGGTACTTTGGTTTGGGGTGCAAGAACACTTGATGGTAAAGACAAAAAAGAGGACGGAAAAGATAATGAATGGAAGTATGTGCACGTACGCCGATACTACAATATGATTAGGCAATCGATCACTGATGCACTCCAACAATTTATTGATGAGCCCAATACATCCCAAACTTGGCTGTTTGCAAAAACAATGATAGAAAATTTTCTAAACCAGCAATGGATGGATGGCGCACTGATGGGTAACTCTCCAAAAGATGCTTACGAAGTAAAAGTTAAATCCGGAGGCACTCATATAATGAATGTAGAAATCAAAATAGCATTAGTGCGTCCCGCAGAATTTATCGTCCTGAATTTCTCACACAAATTACAACAATCCTAAGATACGATTACCCACAAATAAACCTTCGAAGTTCTGCTTCGAGAAATAATTAATATTAATTTAAATTTTTAAAAAATGAATTACAAAACCCCTGGAGTCTATGTGGAGGAACTGGCAAAATTTCCGCCTTCCGTAGCGCAAGTTGAAACAGCTATTCCCGCTTTTATCGGGTACACCGCTGATGGACCAAAAAACAAACCAACAAGAATCTCTTCGATGTTGGAGTACGAAGTACTTTTTGGAAAAGCAAACCCCGAAACCTTCGCTGTAGCTTTCAAAGATGGCGTTGCAACAGCAACCCAGACTGTGGTAAGCGATTTTAAAATGTACTATGCTATGCAAATGTATTTTGCAAATGGTGGCGGACCATGCTATATCGTTTCTGTAGGAGCACAAAATGTTTATTATTCCGCAGTAAATGTAACTGAGTTACAGGCAGGTCTTGACTTATTAAAAAAAGAAGACGAGCCTACGCTGATTGTTTTTCCTGATCTTCAGAGTCTGGTTGCTAATTCTGCTGATGTAGTAGCTGCACAAACCGCTAAAGATCTTGCTCTACATGCTGTTACAGTTGCAAATACAGCAGTTGGAGTGGCTCAGGATGCAGTTGAAGATGCAGAAGATAATGGTACACCGGAAGAATTGGTACAAGCCAACCAGGCTTTGGAAGATGCACAGGCAGATGCTGCCACTGCAACTGCGATTGCGAATGTTGCTAACGCTAATTTAATAAAGATTACTGCGGCAAACTCTGATAGTGCTATTACAAATGTTTATCAGTTGTACAACAAAGCTTTGGATCAGGCAGAATCATTAAAGGACAGATTTGTCATTATGGATGTTTTGGGAGATGAGGTTGCTTTTAGAAATAAAGTAATTTCTACGGGTCTAAAATACGGAGCAGCTTATCATCCAAAATTAAAAACAGTTTTGAGTTATGATTTCAAAGACGTTAATGTTTCTGTTACAGGTGTTTCCGATGTGACAAATTTAGCAGAGTTGAAGACCTCAAACTCAGAATTGTATAATCAGGCTAAAAAAGCAATCGAATCTAACAGAGTAGTATTGGCTCCATCATCAGCAATGGCAGGAGTTTACGCTAAAGTAGACAGTACTTCCGGAGTATTTAAAGCGCCTGCAAATGTTGGACTTAACTTCGTAGAAGCACCTACCGTAAAAATTTCTGATAGAGAGCAAGATAAGCTTAACGTAGATGCAACAGCCGGAAAATCAATCAACGCGATCAGAACTTTCACAGGAAAAGGAACATTGGTTTGGGGAGCAAGAACGCTTGACGGAAACAGCAATGAATGGAGATATATCTCTGTACGTCGTTTCTTCAACATGGTGGAAGAGTCTGTGAAAAAGGCTACAGAACGTTTCGTTTTTGAACCGAATACTGCCAATACCTGGATTCGTGTACAAACAATGATCGAAAATTTCCTTAACCAACAGTGGCAAGACGGTGCATTGGCAGGAAGCAAACCTGAAGAAGCTTATTATGTGAGCGTTGGTCTTAACAAAACGATGTCTGCTCAGGATATTCTGGAAGGAAGAATGATTATAGAAGTGGGTATGGCTGCGGTACGTCCTGCTGAGTTTATTGTGCTGCGTTTTTCACACAAGCTTCAGGAATCATAAAATAAATTAAATAACAAATAAATATAAATAATTATGAATACATATCCATTAGTAAAATTTGCCTTTGAAGTAGATTGGGGCGGAACGAAAGTAGGTTTTCAGGAAGTAAGCGGATTAAATGCAGAAGCAGCTTTAATTGAATACCGACACGGGGCAAGTCCGGATTTTAGTAAAATAAAAATGCCGGGATTGAAAAGTTTCAGTAACATCACTTTAAAAAGAGGAACTTTCAAGAGTGATAACGAGTATTTTGAGTGGTTCCAGACGATTCAGCTAAACACGGTAGAGAGAAGATCAATTACGATCTCACTTTTAGATGAGAATGGTGAGCCTGCCGTTACTTGGAAAGTAAAAAATGCATTCGTGCTTAAAATCAACTCAACAGATCTGAAAGCCGAAGGGAACGAGGTGGCTGTTGAAACTTTAGAAATTGCACACGAAGGATTAACTATTGAAAATAATTAATATTAACTTTAAATTTAAAAAAAATGAATTACAAAACACCCGGAGTCTACGTAGAGGAAATTGCAAAATTCCCGCCATCTGTAGCACAAGTAGAAACGGCTATTCCTGCTTTTATTGGGCATACCGAAAAAGGACCGAGAAATGAGCCAACAAGAATCTCTTCGATGTTGGATTACGAAACAATTTTTGGAGCAGCAAAACCTGAAGCTTTCACTATTACGGTAAATGCAGATTCTGTTACCGCTGGGGTAACCCCAAGCAAATTTAAGATGTACTATGCGATGCAAATGTACTTTGCAAACGGTGGCGGACCATGCTATATCGTTTCAGTAAATGGTTACGGAACTGCCCCGTCCTTAGGAACAGAAACGGCTGTTGGTAGCTTAGTGTTCGGATTAAAATCTTTAGAAAAAGAAGACGAGCCAACACTTATTGTCTTCCCGGATGCTGAAGCACTGGCTGCTGATGCATATGAATTATATGGGCAGGCTTTACAGCATGCAGAGCTTATGAAAGACAGATTTGTCATTATGGATGTGGTCGGGAACGATAATGCAACTGCAGTGGCAGAATTCAGAAATAACTTAGATGATGGTGAACATTTAAAATATGGGGCAGCTTATTATCCAAAATTAGAAACAGTTTTAAACTATAATTATGATGCTTCAACCACGATGGTTCAAGGGGTTGCTTTAAGTACATTGAAAACCTCAAACTCAGAATTGTATAATCAGGCTAAAAAAGCAATCGAATCTAATAGAGTAGTAATGGCTCCCTCATCAGCAATGGCAGGAGTTTATGCTAAAGTAGACAGTACTGCAGGAGTATTTAAAGCACCAGCTAACATTGGACTTAGCTATGTAGTAGCACCTACTGTAAAAATTTCTCACGAAGATCAGGAAAGTTTTAACGTAGATGCAACAGCCGGAAAATCAATCAACGCGATCAGAACTTTCACAGGAAAAGGAACATTGGTTTGGGGAGCAAGAACGCTTGACGGAAACAGCAATGAATGGAGATATATCTCTGTACGTCGTTTCTTCAACATGGTGGAAGAGTCTGTGAAAAAGGCTACAGAACGTTTCGTTTTTGAACCGAATACTGCCAATACCTGGATTCGTGTACAAACAATGATCGAAAATTTCCTTAACCAACAGTGGCAAGACGGTGCATTGGCAGGAAGCAAACCTGAAGAAGCTTATTATGTGAGCGTTGGTCTTAACAAAACGATGTCTGCTCAGGATATTCTGGAAGGAAGAATGATTATAGAAGTGGGTATGGCTGCGGTACGTCCTGCTGAGTTTATTGTGCTGCGTTTTTCACACAAGCTTCAGGAATCATAAAATAAATTAAATAACAAATAAATATAAATAATTATGAATACATATCCATTAGTAAAATTTGCCTTTGAAGTAGATTGGGGCGGAACGAAAGTAGGTTTTCAGGAAGTAAGCGGATTAAATGCAGAAGCAGCTTTAATTGAATACCGACACGGGGCAAGTCCGGATTTTAGTAAAATAAAAATGCCGGGATTGAAAAGTTTCAGTAACATCACTTTAAAAAGAGGAACTTTCAAGAGTGATAACGAGTATTTTGAGTGGTTCCAGACGATTCAGCTAAACACGGTAGAGAGAAGATCGATTACGATCTCACTTTTAGATGAAAATAGTGAGCCTGCCGTTACCTGGAAAGTAAAAAATGCATTCGTGCTTAAAATCAACTCAACAGATCTAAAAGCCGAAGGGAACGAGGTGGCTGTTGAAACTTTAGAAATTGCACACGAAGGATTAACTATTGAAAATAACTAATCATGGCAGTTTTATATCCTCCAACAAGTTTCTCTTTCATTGTTAACGGGATCTCAACAACAGAGGGTATTGACTCCAGATTTCAGTCTATATCTGGTTTATCAACAGAAATTGGAACTGAAGAATATGCCGAAGGGGGCGAAAATAGATTTACTCATCAACTTCCTTTGCGACCAAAATATCCTAATTTAGTTCTGAAACGTGGATTAATTGTAAGTTCCGGATTGATAAGCTGGTGTAGAAATGCTATGGAGAACTTCGAGTTTGAACCCAGAGACCTCATTGTTTCTCTTTCAGGGGGGCTTCAGTCTACAGCACCTTTAATGGTCTGGAATGTAGTCGGGGCATATCCTGTAAAATGGGAAGTATCAGAATTCAATGCAGAAGAAAGCAGACTTGCTATTGAAACAATAGAGCTGAAATACAGATATTTCACAATACCCTCATCGTTAGCAAGCTTAGGCTTGTAATTTCTAAATCTAATCTAAGCACAAGAAAGTGTGTTAGTTTTCAGATAACATTCAGCAAAAATTTTCAGATAAAAAACAAAAGTTTGGTTTGTCACAAGACTAAACACACTCTTTCTGTGCTTAGATTTTTTTAAATAAATATGTTAAATCATTGGTTGTTAATGTTTTAATATTAATAATTGATTAAAAACAAACGAAATGCCAATAGAAATAAAAGAGCTTCACATTAAAATAAATGTGGACGAAAAAGCAACATCAGCGACAACTGCCGCATCGGTAGATCAAGCGCAAGTCATGCGGGCAATTAGCGAAAGCGTAGAGCAGGTAGTAAATATTGAACAACGTAAAAAAGAAAGATAATGGGAGAAATTGCAAAAGTAACAATACAGACTTATAAAGATAATGGCTTTGGTCAAAATTCTTTAGTTGAGATTAAGGCTTTTACTGCTCTCATTAATCCAACAGGTTTTTCTATAACCCATAAAGTTGAGTATGATACTACACAAGCAGATGGAGCAAATGCAACTAATTCAAAGTTTGTAAAAAAATCTCCTCAGTCCTTACAATTAGAATTTTTATTTGACGGTACAGGAGTAACAAAAGCTAACTCAGGTAATAAACTTATCAATAAGATAAAGGAAGGTTTAGGAAAGAGAGACCCTTTTAGCAAAAAAGCAGTAGAAGATCAATTAATTGAATTTTATGCTGCAACAGGAGATTTTAATGGTACAATTCACAAACCGTATAATGTTATTGTCAGTTGGGGGAAATTCAAATTTGAAGGCTCTCTTACAGAATTGACAATAGATTATAAATTATTCAATAATGATGGGACACCTTTAAGAGCCATCGGAAAAGCAACTTTTTTAGAATCTATTAGTCCTGAACTTGCTGCAAGAATGGCAAATAAAAATTCTCCGGATCTTACTCACAAAAGAACAGTACAAGATGGAGATACATTACCATTAATGACAGAAAGGATTTACGGAGATTCTAAATACTATCTGGAAGTAGCGAAGGTAAATGGTCTTATCAATTTCAGACAATTAAAACCTGGAAGTGAACTATACTTTCCGCCAATAGAAAAAATATCATAACATGAACAATAGCGGATACATACAAACAGCAAAAACCCCGGATTTGATAACTTTTAAGGTTATGTCCGGAGGTACAGAATTGCCTGGTAAGTACGGTGTGAAAAGTATTGTAGTGGAAAAAGAAGTCAACAGAATTCCTTATGCCCGCATTGTTATTTTAGACGGAAGTGTACCGGAACAGGATTTCAAGCTAAGCAATGAAGAACTATTGATTCCAGGAAAAGAAATTGAGATCACTGCCGGATATCACTCGGAAGAAGAAACCATTTTTAAAGGAGTTGTAGTAAAGCACAACATAAAAATCAGAAACGGCTCTTCTTATCTCATCATCGAATGCAGAGACAAGGCTGTAAAAATGACTTTAGGAAGAAAAAGTAAATATTTCTACGAAAGCACAGACAGTGATGTCATTGAAGAGCTTATTGGTAATAACGGTCTCACTGCCGATGTTGAAGCTACTTCAAATTCACATCAGGAATTAGTACAGTACAGAGCTTCTGATTGGGATTTTATGTTAACCAGAGCGCAGGCAAACGGTAAATTGTGTTTTGTTGAAGATGGAACGATCAAAATAGCTAAGCCGGATTTTAGTGGTGAAGCTGTAGAAACGGTAGTTTATGGATCATCAGTACATGAGTTTGACGGAGAAATCGACGCCAGAGACCAATTCAACAAAATTACAGCCAAAACATGGAGCTATACCGATCAGGAACTGACAGAAGTTGAAGCTCAGGATCCGGCAATTAATCTCAATGGAAATCTTTCATCCGGTGATTTGGCAGATGTTTTTGGAATTGAAGATCTTCAGCTTAAACACGGCGGAAATCTTACTCAGGGTGAGCTGCAGGAATGGGGAGATGCGAAAGCAACTTTTCAACAGTTAGCCAAAACAAAAGGGAGGGTACAATTTCAGGGAATTCCAGATGTTATACCCGGCGTTTCATTGACACTGCAGGGAGTAGGAAACCGGTTCAACGGAAAAATATATGTCACCGGTGTCCGTCATGAAATTGCCGATGGAAATTGGCTGGTTGACGCTCAGTTTGGGCTTTCTCCAACATGGTTCTCAGAAACGTATGACGTAAGTGAAATGCCTGGTTCGGGAATTATTCCTTCCATAAGCGGATTGCATATCGGTGTTGTTTCACAGCTGGAATCAGATCCGGACGGAGAAGACAGAATTTTAGTACAGATACCAATCATCAATAATGAAGAGGAGGGAATTTGGGCAAGAATTGCAACGCTTGATGCAGGAGAAAACAGAGGTTCATTTTTCAGACCGGAGATCGGAGATGAAGTCATCATCGGATTCATTAATGACGATCCCAACGATGCAGTGATACTCGGAATGTTGAACAGCAGCGCAAAACCGGCTCCAATTGTAGCTTCTGACGATAATCACGAAAAAGGATTTGTCACCCGAAGCGAAATGAAAATGATTTTTAATGATGATAAAATTTCATATACGCTTGAAACTCCAAAAGGTAAAAAAGTGATTGTAGACGAAGATGCAGACATCATTAAGATTGAAGATGAACATTCTAATATTCTTACGCTTAATAAAGATGGTATCAGTATAGAAAGTGGGAAAGACATCAAGATCAAAGCAAAAGGAGACATCACTATGGAGGGAACCAATATCAACATAAAAGCAAGTGCCCAGTTAAAAGCAGAAGGCAGTTCGGGTTCAGAGCTTAAATCGGGAGCGGTAACCGTAGTAAAAGGTTCTCAAGTTAAAATTAATTAATAATCATGAAACCGGCAGCAAGAATTACAGATATGCATACCTGTCCTATGGTAACGGGAACTGTTCCACACGTAGGCGGACCCATCATTCCGGCAGGAGAACCTACGGTACTCATCGGAGGAATGCCTGCAGCGAGAGTGGGAGACAAAGCAGTATGCACGGGTCCGCCAGACACCATTGCGTCAGGATCCTCAAGTGTAATGATAGGTGGAAAACCCGCCGCAAGAATGGGTGATTCTACAGCTCATGGAGGGGTAATAACCGCAGGTGAAGCTACTGTTTTAATAGGCGGATGAATGATATTTAAAATAGTTTTTGATATGATCATGAGCTACTATTTAAATATGATCTGACTAAAAGTAAAAAGGTAAAACATCAATAACAAAAACGGTTAGAATAACTAAAACTCTATGCTACATATACGAGATGTTACGACTAATAATACAAAATAACGTATGAAAATAAATACAGATTTTTTAGGAATAGGCTGGAGTTTTCCGCCTGAGTTTAATGAGACTGAAGGAAAACTGGCAATGACCACAGATGTGGAAGACATCAATAATAGTCTTATTATTTTATTGTCAACACGTCCGGGTGAGCGTGTAATGTTCCCTGACTACGGATGTGACTTGCAGGAAATGCTCTTCAAACCTCTTGACTTAACGCTTATCACCCAAATGAAAGGAATCGTTGAGCGTGCAATTTTATATCATGAACCCAGAATAAACATTTTAAATATTGATATTGATACCCAGGACGATCTTGAGGGAGAAGTTTTGATACAAATCGATTACGAAGTAAGAAATACGAATACAAGAAGCAATATTGTTTTTCCTTTTTACAAAGAGGAAGCTACTGAAATATAATAATTACAGGGATGTCTGTAGCCATTTTGAATACTACCAACATTACATTAAGTATTGCATCTGACCATAGAAAGATAAATTTAAACAAATGAAAAAAACAGATACATTTTCACATTACCGTGAAGGAAAATCACAAATGCAGCGCTTTTTAGCAGAATTAGATCCTGGCAATCTTGAATTACACGATTTCGATTTGTTTGATTGGCTGTTATTCGCAAACAATTTTGCCAAGCGTGTAAATTATTTTGCCAAAGATGATAATACAACACCAAAAGGAAACTGGGGAAACTTCTTCCTGGGTGATGATGCCAATGCCATTCCACGCAGAGAAAGCGTAGAATATAAAAGTATGAAAAAACAGGTTACAGATCTTATGTCCCAGTTTGAGCAAGACAGCAACCTTACCCCTCATTTAACATTATTTGTCTGCTTTTTAAAGTTATTGGATTTCTCAAAAAAAGCTTTCAATAATTTAACGAAAAGGCATTTGGACTTTTATTATAATGAAATTCTTCAAATTGATAAAAATGATGCTCAACCAGACAAGGTCTATGTGATTTTTGAATTGGCAAAAAAAGCACTTCAGGAAAGAATTCCAGGCGGGACATTGCTGGATGGCGATAAAGATGCTAACGGAAAAAAACGTGTTTACAAAACTGGTGATGACCTCATTGCCAATCAGGCAAAAGTTGTAGAGATTAAAAGTTTTTTAAATGACGTTGAAAAAAGAGAGCTGAAAATGGCTCCGGTAGCAAACACAGCCGATGGCATCAGTGAAAAATTACCTGAAGACAGCAATTATTGGTGGCCGTTTGGATATAACTCGAATGAAACAATTTTAGAAAAAAAATCTATTTATAAAGAGCTTCCAAAAGCTAAGCTGGGTTTCTCGGTGGCGTCATCATTATTTGATTTAAAAGAAGGTGAGCGAACAGTAACTCTTAAAATCGATTTCAATAAAAATGCGACTCAAAAATTACAGAATCTCTCAAAAACTGATATTGAAAACAATATTAAAGTGCTTTGTAGCGGAGAAAAAGAATGGTTATCAGGTATCGTTTTAAAATGTATTAAAAACGAAGAAGACCGATTAGAGCTTTCTTTTACACTGTCTAAGGATTTCCCTGCAGTCGTAAAATACAATAAGGAAATATTGTCAGAAACATTTCAGACTGATTTCCCTGTTGTAAGGTTTATGATCGAAGGAGAAAAATACTATGATGTTTACGAAGCTCTTTCAGAGAAACTGGTGAAAAACATAGAAATATCGGTTGATGTAAAAGGAGTAAAATCGATTCAGATAGAAAACGACAACGGCACATTAAATTCAGAAAAACCTTACTATCCATTCACGGCGCAACCCATTAAAGGATCTAATTTTTTTATTAAATGTCCTGAAATGTTTTCTAAAAAATGGCAAAATGCAGACATTACCATCAATTGGAAAAATACGCCGGATTCTATAAAAGATTTATACAACGGATATGTAATTCAGCCTAATCAAAATATCAGCTTACAAGATTTTGAAGCGTTGAAAACCTCATCAGTTGTAGGTTCTGATGCTTATTTTAAAGCTGATACTGCATTGTTGGAAAAAGAAATCTGGTACACCAAAGCTGTTAATATTGACGTGTTTCAAAAAGGAGAAAGTGGTTATAAAACCCAATTTTCGATCAATAATACAAGCAATGATGCAGACACCAGCGAATCGATCCGGTTAACATTGAAACAGTCGTCATTACAGGATGTGTATCCCAAACTATATACATTGGCATTATCTAGTAAACCGGAACTTAAAAAACTGATTCCAAATGAACCTTACATTCCGTTTGCTGAAGATATTGAGCTGAATTACAGGGCAAAGGAAGATGCTTACCTGTATTTAAGAAAAGATTCTGAAGGAGAAGCTTCAAAAAGTGAAGGGGTACAATTGTATCATGAAGATGCATTCGGGCAATACGAAAAAGAGGTTAAAATACAGGAAATTGTTCCAGTACATAAAAATGGAGGTGAATTATACATCGGTCTGGAAGCGACGCCACAAACAACTGTTTCATTATTAATCCAGATGCTGGAAGGAAGTGAAAATCCTCTGGTTGATACTTTCGGGGAAAAAGAGTTTATAGAGTGGAGCATTCTTTCAGGCAATACATGGATTGATCTGTCGGGTAATATACTGCAGAATGAGACCAGGAAATTTCTGGAATCTGGTATTGTAAAGTTTAAAATTTCTAAAGATATCAACACAAATCATACAAGGTTTACCAACGGATTAGTCTGGATCAGAGCGAAATCAAAAAGAAGTTATGATGCGGTATGCAAAATTCAGGGAATATATACTCAGGCAGTTTTGGCAACATTCCAGAATCAGGATAATGATTTATCTCACTTAAATAACGGATTGGAAGCAAATACCATTGCCAAACTGATCACCAGAGTTCCTCAGGTAAAATCGGTGAGCCAGCCATACAATTCGTTTGATGGTAAATATAAAGAATCAGATACAGAGTTTTACAGACGTGTAAGTGAACGATTGAGACACAAGCACAGAGCTATTACACAATGGGATTACGAACATTTGGTATTGCAGGAATTCCCGGAAGTTTTCAAAGTAAAATGTTTGAATCATACCTCCGAAAAATCATATATGGCTCCTGGCTATGTAACCTTGATGGTGGTTCCGAATATTAAAAATAAAAATGCTTTTGATGTTTATCAGCCCAGAGTAAGCAGAGCCAGTCTGAATAAAATTCAAAATTATGTAAATGAATTAAATACGATGCATGTAAATGCTCAGGTGATTAATCCAAATTATAAAGAGGCAAAAGTAGAAGCAAAGGCTAAATTCTTTGAGCAGTATGACGAAACATTTTATCTCAAACAATTAGACGAAGATATCAAAAAATATATATCACCTTGGGCTTTCACAGATTCTAAAGATATTGATTTTAATGTGGAATTGAATGTCAATCAGTTAATTAACTGTTTAGAGCAACTGCATTATGTAGATTACATTGATGAAATAAAAATACTGGTGAATAATGTTTTGCAAAAGCAGTCTTTGATCGAGGTAGATCCAAAATCAATTCTGGTATCTGCTAAACAACACATTGTCAGTATTACAGATCAAGTATGTATTTAATAAAAATAAGAAGAAAACGTAATCATGTCAGAAAATAAGCATATTAGTATATCAAAAAATGTAGAAACTGAGGATCAGACAGATTTTCACTTTCTACGCAAAACAGGTATTGAATACATAGAAAAGTTAGGAGGAAAACTCTGGACCGATTATAATTCTCATGATCCTGGTATTACCACTTTGGAAGTTTTAAGCTATGCCATCACAGATCTTGGGATGAGAATGAATCTGAATATGGAAGATATCCTGTCATCTGAAGATGTAGATAAAGATATTCATACACAGTTTTTAAAGGCTACAGAAATTCTGCCTTCAAGACCTTTGACCGAGCTTGACTATAGAAAGCTGTTTATTGATATCAACATGGCTTCAGGTCATAAAAGACCCATCAGCAATTGCTGGTTGCTTCCTAAAACTGAAACATTATATGTTGATTGCAAAACCGGAACATTAGACTTTAAACCGATCGGAGAAAAAACAAAAGATTTTAAGGTAAAAGGACTGTATGATCTTTATGTAGATTATGCTGAAGATATTGATGCCGAAGGCGGTGGATGCGAAAAATCTAATATCAATACCAAAATATTAGACCGTTACCACGCCAATAGAAGTCTTTGTGAAGATTTGGCTGAAATTAAAGAAATCGAAACCCAGAAAGTTGCTGTATGTGCCCGTATCGGACTTGTAAACAAAGCCGATGAAGAACTGGTGCATGCTAAAGTAATAAAAGCGATCAATAACTACCTGTCTCCGGAGGTTCATTTTTATTCGCTGAAACAAATGCTCGACAGAGGTTTTTCTACAGATCAGATCTTTGAAGGACCACTCTTAGACAGCGGTTTTATTGATACCGAAGAGCTCAGAAAAAGCCAATTAAGAAAAGAGGTTCGCCTTTCTGATATCATCAGTGAAATCATGAAAATTGAGGGAATCAAAGAAATTCATGAAATTTCTATTGCAGGTTGTGACAGTGTGATCAAACAAACCAACGACTGGCTGATCTGTATTGAAAAAGGCAGAAAACCGGAACTGTGCGAACTAAGTTCTTTCAGTTACAGTAAAGGTTCACTTCCGTTAAATATCAATGACAAAAAAGTTCAGGATTATTTAGAGACTCTTAAAAGAGAAGAAGAAGCACTAAGAGATGATGCCAGACAAAATAAGGAATTGGCTTTACCACAGGGAACTTCATACGATATAGCCAACTATGCTACTATTTTAAATGAATTTCCGGATACTTATGGAGTAGGAATATCAGGAATTATAGGAAATCAGACTCCTGAAAGAGAAGCTTTGGCTAAACAACTGAAAGGGTATTTATTGTTTTTTGATCAGATCCTTGCAAGTTATTTTAAACACCTTGAAAAAGTAAAAGAAGTATTAAGCGTCAATGGTGATTTAAAAAGAACCTATTTTACACAGGCTCTTAAAAATATTAAAGGCTTTAATGATTTAGTTTCTGATTATGCTGCCGATGATGATCAACTTACAGATTCGTTGTATGAAGAGCTGGATAGTAGCGTAGAACGCAGAAATGAAGTTTTAGACCATCTGATTTCCCGTTTTGCCGAAACTTTTAGTGACTATACGTTTTTAATGAAATCATTGTACGGGAAATCTGCCGATGAAATTGTCTTAAGTAACAAAGAAAACTTCTTAAACGAGTATCAGTCATTAAGCAAAGACCGCGGATTGGGCTACAATTATACCTTAATTGCAGACTCAGATATTTGGAATACAAATAATATTTCCGGTGCACAGAAGAGAATAGCCCGTTTGTTGGGAATTAGAAATTATACTCAGAGAAATTTATCTCAATCACCGGTTTCAATTATTAAAACAGAAAATAGTGATGGGACATTTAGTTACACCTGGAAAGTAAAAAATGCTGACAATACTATCATCTTATCGTCTGTAAAAACCTATCAAATTGAATATGCTGCAACCAAAAATTTAAATGAAGCAATTTATCAGACCATTCAGATAGATCAGGAAGACCTTGACAATGCATTGGAAGGAATACTTTATAATAACCAGTTAATCGGAAATATAATGATCCGTTTTTCATTAGGAGGTAATTATTATTTTGAAATTGTTGATGATCCCGTTAAGCAAAATGTGATCGCTACACACAAAAAAACAAATCCTTATTCAACGCTGCAAGAGCTGAAAGATGGAATTGTAAAAACAATAAATTATTTCAAGTATGATTTTACAGAAGAGGGTATTTTCCTTGTTGAGCATTTATTATTAAAACCGACAGCTAAAGATTATAAACTCCTGGGTGGTATTGGCTGTATGTCTATAGAAGATACTTTTAGAGTGGCATATGATATTGAAGCAGATTCTGTAACAGATCAGGTAGAATATTCAGAGGCCTTAATGTCTTCTTGTGAAGAAGATTGCGAAACAGATGTTTTTGATCCTTATTCTTACCGGGTAAGTATCATTCTTCCGGGTTTTGCTTATCGTTTCCAGGATCCTGATTTCAGACGCTATGCCGAAACAGTTATCAGGCAAGAAATTCCGGCTCACGTTTTAGCAAAAATCTGCTGGGTCGGAGATCGATTTAGTGAAACAGAAACCGCTCAAAACGACTTGGCTGATTTTGAAGTTGCTTTTAAAAAATATCTTTCAGATAAATCAAAAAACAATACTGCTAATTTAGGAAACAGTATTCATGATTTACTCCTCGCTCTTACTTATTTAAACAATATTTACCGACCGGGGAAACTTCTGGACTGTGCAATAGAAGATAATGACAGCTCAGACGGAAAAATAATACTAGGACAATCAAACATATAAAAATCGAAAACAATGAATACTAAATTAGATAATATAACAACTCAGTATAGAAAGTTCAACGTAAATCAAGTATTAACGGAAGGACAATTAAACGAGTTTATAGACTATTTCGAAGATCAGGACAGGCTGTCAAGAACTCGTCTGAGCGGAGTTGGTGTCGTGTGTGGTTTTAAATCGACCTACATAGATGTGACATCCGATAATACTTTACTCCACACTATTGCAATTACCCAGGGTGCAGGAGTTACTACTGACGGAGATCTTATAACACTGCGTCAGAAAGTTGATAAATCGACAGATGCTACTATCGATTTTGATGTCAAAAATTACAAGTATTACAGAAATTATATTGATGAAGTCAGATACAAACATTTTCGCATTGCAGATACACAGATACCTCTCGAAGAATTAATTACACAAGCAGAGTTTGATCAATTAAAAGCTGAAGGTGCTAATGTGGGAGATTTTAAACCATTAACGGGCATCGGAAATATTTATGATAAAGTGATACTTCTGTATTTGGAAAGCTACTCCAATGAAGAGTCGCCATGTCAGGATGCAGATTGTGACAATGCCGGAGCAGAGCAGGTGTCTAATCTTAAAGTTCTTTTAGCAGATTCCAAGTCTGTTTCAGATCTCATTGCCAGAGGTGATGCAAAAGACACAATTTATAAAGCTCACAATGCTTATGAAGACCTCTTCCGTCAATTGCATAAGATAGAAGCCAAAAGAGTTATTCTGGATCCTGTTATTACAACAGCATCGCAACTTAAATCAAGATTTCAGGATGCTATTGATCCTGTTTCAAAATTAAGCGAAGGTTTCAATGCAATTGCAAATACTTTCAACGTGAGTGTCAATTTAGGCGGGCAATCACTTCTTGATAAATTGAATTCCTTATTGTATCCTACGGTATCAAGGTTAGAAGATTATCAGTATCGATATGATTTACTAAAGGATTTAATTGATACCTACAATGAAATAAAAGGATTGATTTTGCATCTGAATGTAGAATGTTGTCCAAATATAGCTTCATTCCCTAAGCATCTTATGTTAGGTTCTGTTGGAGCGAAATTAGAATTAGGAGAAAGTACCCCTTTACGTCACCATTTTTATAATTCTCCTATCACCACAAACGACGATGAAAATTACGAAAGAGTGGTAATGCTTGCCAATCGTTTTGTACAGAAATTAAACGGATTCCAATCGTATATCGGACCCGTAAAAATTACTCCTTCTAATCTGTATGTAAGATTGGGTGATAAAGCAATTCCGTACTACTACAATGTAGACAAGCCATTATTGGATAAATGGAATTTTGAAAAAACAAAAACCGACAGAGAAACCTATAATTTAAGCTATCATACAACCAATTTAGCAGGAGAAGACTTTATTCAAAATCCGTTGAATTATAACATTGATAACAACGATTTCTATAGGATTGAAGGTCATTTGGGATTACCATATAAAACAGCCTTACAAAACATCAACGATCTTAAAGTAAAATTCGGATTAGCTTTTGATGTCATTGCATTGGTTCTGCAGAAAGGCGAAAAGCCAGTTGTCGGTGAAGTACCAAGAGAAAAAACAGTGTCAATTGATGATCTGAGAAAACAATTGGTGTCAATTTCGAGTGATGTCAGCAACCGGAAATATGATTCACAGAGTACTTTACTAAACATCTCTAGACTAGACGAGAAATTAAGATTGTTAAACCAGGTCGAATTCTCAAAAGAATCATCATCAGAGGTAACTGTCGTAAAGCAAGATCCTAAAAAAGATGATGTTGTAAGCGAACTTTTAAGTGAATTTTTAGAGAGAAAATCAGGCTTAGAGCATGTAGCCGGTGTAGAACCGGGCGGAACTTTTGTTTTGATTTACGAATCAGAGACAAACAACCAGGTTTTGGCAGATTTCTCATTGCCTTACTTGTGCTGCTCTAAGAAAGATCCTGTATTTTTGGTATTACCGGCAAGCAATCTATGTCAAAATGACGATCCTGTGGTAATAACAATTGTTCCTTTGGATGGTCAGGTAAAAGCATTTGTGAATGGTACTCAAATACCTGCAGTTACACAATCTGGAGGTCAGAACCTCTTTAATCCGAGTTTGGTTAATGCTTCTTATTTTGGACAAACCATTACATTTACGGTGAATGATGATCCTGTGGAAGCTTCAATGGTTGTATATGCTGAGCCAAATATTACGGTAACAACGGGTGAAGTTGTATATGGCGAAAGCGCAAACGCACCAGAAGCAACAGTTACGTTTAATGTTAGTGGTCATCAGTCCGGATATACCTATACCTGGGATTTTGATGATAACTCAACCGAAAATCCTGTTCCTGTTAATGGTATTGTAAAGCACAAATACTTTTTGGGAGCAGCAGGTCAGGAAGATGTTTTCAGACCTACTCTTACCGTTAAAAATCAAAACGGATGTAGTACTACATTTAATGTGGTTCCAATTACATTAAAATTGGTTATTAATAAAAATACTAGAATATTTATTTATTTCGATGCTTCTGGTTCTATGAATACAACGCTGTCTCCTCTGAATGACATGAGAGCCAATTTGCTTAAAAATAGATTGTTGCCTTTATATGGAAATGATTCTGCAGCTTATGATGAAAAGGTAAAAGTAATCTCGTATAGTAATGAAAGAACATTTGAGGTATTAAATATGCAAGGGCAGGCTGCACCGGAAGGAAATGTAATTGTTTTGGTCTTCCAGGATGAAGCTGATTCGATTTATCATCCTTATAATGGACCAATTACAAACAGAACTCCTGCATTTTCTACAGATATTCAGGCTTTGAAAAATAGAATAGCAAATAATTTTGGTACCAATAATCCTAATTATTACAGAGGAATTGTTTTCCAGGTAGACGGTAACAATGCATTCCAACAGCTTATGATGGCGGTAGAAACAGGGTCTCATACTTCTTATCCTTCTCCTCAATACAATCTTGCATCAGAAGTGTCATCAGGAAAAGTAAAATTCAAATACAATGTTCCGGATGGTGATACTGCTGCCAATTACCTTCAAAGAGTAGTGGATGCACTGGAAGAACTAGGTTATGACATTCCTTAATAACAATAACTTCTCAGGCAGACAAACCTGCCTGAGAGGCTATTAAAAAACATTTTAATAAATCATTAAAAAATGAATAATAATGAATAATCAATTAAGTAATATATCAACCCAATACCGAAAGTTCACTAAAGGACAGTACATAAAGCATCCTCAGTTTAACGAGTTTTTAGATTTTTTTGAAGATCAGGATCGTCTGTCGAGGGTATTGTTGCAGGGAGTAGGGATTGTTTGTGGTCTCAAACCAAATCTTATTTATAAAAGTAAGGTATTGAGTAGCATTCAGCTTTCTCAGGGAGTGGCTTTAACGACCGACGGAGATTTGCTCACCTTAAATAATACAAATAAGATAAGCGAAGAATTGTATGTAAGTGACTTGAAAACTGTAAATCTGGCAAATAAAGATTATACGCATTTTAAAGTGTATGATAATTTTAAAGTAAAATATCCAGCGTTTTATGACGGGAACAATCAGATTAAACTTTGGGAATTGGCAGCAACTCAGGAAGCGAATTCAGATTTTCAGCCTGTTAATAATCTTTCAGATTTAGAAGACAAATATTTGTTGCTATATTTAGAGAGTTACGAAAAAGAAGTGAGACCATGTAGAGGTGTTGACTGTGATAATCACGGTATTCAACAAATCCGGAACCTCAAAGTATTGGTGACTACAGCGGAAGGAATCAATCATATTCTTGAAAGAGATCAGATTCAGCCCCATCCTTTGTTTATAAAAGATGTTTTGGGACCTGTAAAGCAGGAGCGGGTGATTGTAGAACGGCTTATTTCAGAAAAAGGAATTGAAACACAGTTTTCCTCTTCTGATCTAAAAGACCTGTATCATACTGTTTTAGAAAACAATGATTATGGTAAGATTGTTTTTGAAAAAATCAACGCAATATCCCAAATAATAGGAAGCCCGACTGTTGATCATCAAAGCTTCAAAAATGCATTAGAAGGATGTCTTGCTCAAAATACAGGCTTTCAGTATGCTTATGATGTAGTTAAAGATTTAGATGAAACCTATTCTGAAATTATAAAATTACTTCCTAAATCGTTTACTAACTGTATTCCTGATTTAGTCTCTTTTCCTAAGCACATTATGCTCGGGAAACTAATATCAAACGTGCAATTAGATTCCTCAAGACATCAGTTTTATAATTCGCCTGTTTTAGATGATCAAAAATCAACACAGAGAGTCAAAGTATTAATTAATCGATTTAAACAACAGGTACAAAATTTCAGGTATTCGGATAGTTTTGAAAATACAGCACCAATTAAAATTACTCCGTCTCAAAAATTAAATCCTCTCAGCAATAAGGCGGTTCCTTTTTACTATAAGGTTACGGAAGAATTTTTAAAAGCATGGAATTTTGATAAGACAAGCAATCGGTCTTTTAGAGATAATTTAGGATATGATATTAGTTTGCTGTCAAACGACCTGCATATACAAGACCCAACGAGTTTTAATATAGATAAAAATTCTTTTTATAACATAGAAGGTCATCAAGGGATGGATTATCAGGAGGCTTTTGAAAAAATCAAAGAAATCAGGGATAAGCAACAATTAGGATTTGATGTTATGGTTTTATCATTTGATGAATTGGTAGACGATAAAGATATGTCTAAAGCCTATTTCAATGAATATGTAGAAAAACACCCCGGATTAGAACATAAGTGTGGAGTTGAACGAGGTGGTACCTTTGTAATGGTTTATGATGTTAACGGAATAAACACAAAAGTTGTAGCAGATTTTTCGCTTCCGTATATATGTTGTACACCGAAAGTTGAGGTTAAATTAACTTTGCCAAACTCGGTGATTTGTGCCAAATCCGGTCGTATACCTTTTACGGTGTCTCCTATAAATGGAGTTGTAAAAGCTGTTGTCAATACAGGCTTAAATGGAGGTGTGGAAGAAGATAATGGATTGTATTTCTTTAATCCGGTATTGGTAAGTCCGCAATTGCATAATAAGGACATTACCTTTACGGTAAACGGAAAACCTGCTAATTGCAAGATTAAAGTTGTTCCGCAACCCAATGTAAATATAGTAGTTGATTCTGTCAATTACCCGGAAAGCGGCTCAGTAGCAACAACGGTAAACTTTACTGTTTCCGGACAAAACGGACAAAATTTCACAGATTATACTTACAGTTGGGATTTCTTGAATAATGGCAATTGGGTTACTCTGAATCCGGATGCAGGTGGAAATGTCAGCTATACTTTCTACAATCTGGTTCCTACAAGAATTCCGACAATAAAGGTGAAGGTGAGTGGAAGCGGATGTACTCAAGACATCCCTCTGACCGATTGGTATGACGCACCTTCTGTTCCTTCTGTTGTAATAAATAATGTAGAATTTTTAGAGGAGAATTGCTGTGAAAGAACTATTCCTACCATTATAGCTGACGTAAAGGGACCTGCAAGACTTCCTTTGTCTGATCGATATTTTATATTAGAAGGGATGGGGTATGGCGCTTCAGCATTTATTTATTCCTGGGATAAAATTCAAGGTCCAGCAGTAAGGCTTAACGGAGTCAGTAGTCAGGATCTGGAAGTTACAAATTTAGTGGTTGGAGATTATGTATTCCAACTTACGGTTCTTGATGTTGATAGTGGCGAATTTGCTAAATCTGCAGAAGTATTAGTAAATGTATATTCAGAGGATAAATAATGACTACTGTAAGCAGGGGTGGTTTTGTGATTAAAAGATCACCCTTTTATATCAATATAACATAATTAATAATAAAACATAATATAATGGCAATAGCAGCGAAATGCAATATTTCATTCAGGATAAATTATACATCTTCCATACCCATATCGGGTGCAACTGCTTCCTATAAGATCAAAGGTTCGGCAAATCAGTATACGAAACACATTATAAATCCGGTGCCGATAAGTGGGGGATTGGTAACTCTTCCCGGAATCCAGGCTTCAGGCGAATATGATTTTATAGTTGAGTTAACTGCAAATGGAGTTACTACAAACCAAACCGGTTCCTTCAAAGTAGAAAATTGTAGCCCTTCATTTTGTGAAATTCCGGTTATTAACAAAATAAGCTTGGAGAGTAATGGTCAGATAGTACTCGATTATTCAGTAAATACTACCAATCTTTCAACACCGGAATATCAAATAGCAACAGACGTTGACTTTAAAAATATTATTCATTTTAAAGTAGGTTTTGATTTTCACCCGATCGAATATATTGAAATGAATAATGGAAATATTCCTGATGATACTACGTTGTACCTGAGAGCAAGGAAACACTGTTCTCCATCCGGAGTGTCAGATTGGTCGAATGTAGTTGAGTTTAGATCTGGAAAATGGGCTGTTCAAAGAGCTCCTTATACTTTCGATGCGTATTGTGTATCGGGAAAATTTGAAGACCCAGTTACCACAGAAGCACAGATTTGTTTGACAGGAGGTACGCTGCTGAAAAAAATAAATCTAAATACAGTCACCCCGCAGGTAGGAAGTTTTATTTATCTGAGTGACGGTGTCACCCTTGCATTGCCTCCAAATTTGAATAGTTTTGATACTGGTGGAGCAAGCAGCGGATACAACGACTTTGGAATCAAATGGATAAGGTTTGCAAATGATAATGAATATAAAATTTATGATGTAGAAAAAACCGGTCAGATAATCAATATTTCATCATATAACTGTAATAGATAATTACGTTATATGAAAACCAATAAAATCCTCAAAATGAGGATTTTATTTCTTAGAGCAGTTTGTTTGATTATCTTCTGTTGTTTTTACGTCTCGTGCTTATAATATTGAAAAGTTTCGCGACATCTTTCAGATGAATTTCAAAATCATCGTAGTATTCATTTAGAGAATGAAGAGTGATAATGCCTTTCTCAACATCGTGGTTGATGATTCGCTTTACCAGAATCCCTTTCTCTTTGTGAACGATTACAAAATCCCACTTGTCGTAATGCAGCTTACTCATCCAATAATCTTGTCTGATGTTTCTGCATAAAATAATATCACCTTCCAGATAGCTTTCGTAAGATCCGTTGTCCATACTGTCTCCTTTCACTTCAAAGCACATATACTCGCCACGGTGTTCTATATCATCCGTAAAAGGAATGGTCGGTAAGCTTTCTATATATTCTTCATCTGCAAAATTATGTAAGTAGCCGGCTTGGGCGTATTGATTTGCAAGCGGAACATTCATGATCTTTAAATCTGAAAAAATGACAGGAGATGCACTATCATTGAGTTTCTTTTCTTGTTCTTCCAGCAAATTGGTTACGAAATAAGCGGTTGTTTCCGGTATTTTTCGTTCGCCTTTTTCCCAATATTGTACGGCTCTTGTGCCAACACCAATAGATTTTGCGATATCAGCCTGCTTCATTTTTAGTTTCTTTCTGATTTCTTTGAATTCTAAATAGTTCATTTTGATATGTTTAAAATTATTTTATAAAAAAATACGCAAAATTTTCATTTTTATTATTAAAAAACGAACAATGTTCGTATATTTGTTTCGTTATAAAATTGAACAGTACAAATATACAAATTATAATCAAAATTTAATGTTTTATTGCTATTAAATTAGTTCTGTGAAATTATTTAATAGTTTTTAATCAGTAGGTTAAATAATTATTTTGTACTTGTTCATCTTATGATTAGATTTTATTTTTTTTGTTTTATAAAGCGCGAGATAAAACATAATTAAATTTTAAGTCTAATGAAAATGTTAAAATTGCGGTTTTAAATTAGTTAAAAATGTTTTTTGTTCGTTAAAAAATATTTTTTTAAAATGAAAAAAATGCGTTTTTTTCTGTTTGAGATATGCAATTGTTTTTGCCCTTTGTTTTTGCAGATAAAAACAGATAAAAAGGTGTCGTGCAAAATTACTGTTTAGTATATAAGATATCGATTAATTATAGCTGTCAGTGAGATCATTACTACATCCGGAAGGGCAGATGAATTTTGTAAACAGGCTCAGTTATTTCTAAAGATTATTTAAAATACAACAGAATGTTGAGCTCTTTTGCAAACGGAACTTCTGAGAGTAAGTGCTTTATATTTAATTGTTTATCGGGCATTGGTCTTTATAAACATCAAATAGAGGAGTTTACGAAAAGTAAGTTTTAGAAAAAGAAGTTTTGGGAATTATCTCTGCAGAAAATTCCCGGTACCGACTTCTGAAAACCAAAATTAAATAATATAATAACACATGCGTTTAAAGGCTTTAGAGTAAGTCTTTAGGGTTTCTTTATGGATTATTCAGGAAACACTAAAACATCTATTCAAAAACTTTAACCATAAAAACTTTTTAACCACCAAAAAATGAAACGTAGTAAAGAATTAGTTGAAAAAAGAAAAGATTTTGTCATTGAGTATGTAAAGCGTAATCAAAACAAACAAATGAAAGTAATTGTAACTGAGTTAACTGAAATGTTGTTTCTGTCGGAGAGAACAATATATAACATCATTCTTCAGGCTTAGTCTGCAACAGTAAAATAAATCGAATGCTTGTATAGTATTCTAAACAAGATAGAAAAGAATTTCAAAAGTTATGCTTCAGTAGCTGATCTATACATCAGATTGAATAAATAGATGTTCTTATATCTTATTCAAAATCAAATATGTGAAATACTAAGGTAAAACAGTTTTGCTTTTTAGCTCTAATGTTTTTAGACGAAATATGAATCTAAAAAAGAAAAGCTGTTTTACCCTTTGGTTTACTTAAAAAATCAGTTTTAAAAGATAGAAAATCAATTGTTATCATTAATAAAATTATAGAAACCATGAAAAAAGATAAGAAAAAAGATAAGAAAAAAAATAAAGAAAAACTACCAAAACCCACCAAAGACATAAGCACTCTTATTGATGAATTAGCTTATGTAAATGAAAATGAAAATATCAGGAAGAGCAAAAGGTTTTTAGACGATCTCTACATATTGGATCAGGAATAGCCATGCATCAAAAATTGTGAAAAAAAATCACATTTTAAATAAATAATATATATAGAAAAGAATGAATTTAGATAGTATAAAAGCCCTCTTAATCGGAACTGCCATTGCATTTTCCGGAGGATTACTGAGGGTATTGGTCTCAATACAGAACAAAGAAAAAAAACAGCCCTGGGAACACTTTATCACATTGGCAATAGTTGTCATTGTAGGTTTTACAATGAGTTATTTAATGAACAAAGCTGACTTACATGACAAATGGTATTCTACAGGATTGCTATTTGTGCTTGGCTATGGCTACGATAAATTCTTAAAAATGATCACTACAAATCTTCCCAGTTGGATTGATAAAGCAGTAAATCTTTTTATTGAAGACCGATATGGCGTTAAAACAGACAGAGCGTCTGATGTAGAAGAAGAAAAAAAAGATTATTAAAAAAAACTCTTCACTGCAACTACGGAAACCATTACTCAAAAAGCGGGTAATTCTCATTTGAATGAGTCAATTTTGAATTTGGAAATGAAAAATAGTAAAGGAATATTCAGCGTTTGAGATTACTCATAACAAAACTGAAAACCCACTTCTGGTTATTCAGATTATTATAGTTTCCATCATTCCGGGTCTGATTTCTCAGACCTATAGGTGTATAAAGCGCAACAGGCACAACTTGCGTTTTATACACTTT
Organism: Chryseobacterium sp. DT-167; assembly: GCF_058310155.1. Taxonomy (NCBI): domain Bacteria; kingdom Pseudomonadati; phylum Bacteroidota; class Flavobacteriia; order Flavobacteriales; family Weeksellaceae; genus Chryseobacterium; species Chryseobacterium sp. DT-167. The sequence continues at coordinate 62,301 of NZ_JBZEEQ010000016.1, forward strand.
CTAAATCAATGTGTAATTAAAAAACTAAGTCAATGAAAACAGTAACTCCTGTAGAAAAAGACAATAAAGTCCAACAAAGCCAGAGTAAAAATCAAAGGCAGAAAGAATCTGTGGTCGTACCTCTATCTGAGGTAGAAGTGGCTACTGCACAAACACAAAAATCTCAAGACTCGACCGGTAAGGCTGGATCGGCAAACCTTAATGGTTCCACCGTAGCCGTTCATGGTTCACAAACCGTTTACGATCAAGGCTCAGAGATAATGTATGGAAAACTTCAGGAAAGTTTGACACAAACCGGCGATATCAATCATCCCGATACCAAAGAAACTGAAAAAGATTATATATCGACCCTGAATGTTGATCAGGCACGAGATTACAACGACCTTAAATCCGGTACTTATCTGCCAAAGACTGCTCAAGAACAGGCTGAAGTCAATCAAAATAGCAAAAAGGATCAAGAAGTAAAGCCGAAAGGAGAAAAAAAGCAAAAAGCAAAATCAGTAAGCAAAGGCAATGCCGATACTTCTTTGGTTGATTTGTCAAATTCTCCGGCAACACAATTGGTTGGTAATTTTAATGCTGTTCAAAATAATAGTACGGCACTTTTAAATAGTCAAACCGAAAAAGCAACAGGTGGTCTTCCAAAAGTGAATTCAAAAATAGGCAGTGCTTTTTCCGGATCTAAACCAAAAAGCAAAGCTGGTAAAGATAAAACGGGAGCAAAGTCAAGCAAAAAAACAGTTAAATCTGCAAGTCAAAAACCAAAGCCAAAAGAAATTCTTTTTCCAGAAAAAGAACCTTTAAAAAAAGTAAACTATTCTTTTAATTCAACAGGTGCTAAAAACGGATCTTTTGAGAAACAAGCTAAAAGTCAGTTTGATGCAATTAGCCTGAATACTTCTGCGATTCCTACAACAATGCAACAAAGCGCACGGTTAGACCTTAGCGGAGAAGCAGATACAGAACACTTATCGATCGAACAAAATGATGCTGCTCAGGATATGAGCATCAAAAAAAATCAGGCAGCAAAAGACGTTCATAAAGATTATGGCGAAAATGACATCATCAAGAAACCAAATGATGAAACTCTAAAATCTTCGCGGAAACTAACCTCAAAAGCTGTTAAAAAACAACCTATTGATGCCCTGAAACTGGAAGGTATTGATGAAGCTAATATCAATGCTCAATTTGAACCTATTATTCAGTCAAAAATTGGTGCCGAAACCGAAAAATATCAAACAGCCGAATTAGAGCACAATCAAAAAGTGCTGGAACAGGAAAAAGCATCCGAAGCCCAAATTGGTGAAGAAAAAAACAAGTCACAAGAAAAGCAATTGAAATCTGTAAAAGATGCTCAAGCAGATGTAAATCAATCAAGAGTTGAATGGCAAAATGAGCTCAATAAAACAGAATCCGATTTTGCAAAAAAATCCAGCAATCAGGCTAAAACAACATTAGGCAATATAAAAACAGAGAAGAGTAAAGGTGAAACGGCAGCTCAAGGTCATATTAATAAGGCCAACAACGATGCACGTAAGAAAAAAGAAGACTCAGATAAAGAAGCACAACAGAAAAAAGCAGAAAAGAAAAATGAAAGTAAAGGTTTCTTTGGTTGGGTTGCAGATAAAGCCACAGCATTCATTAATGCTCTCAAAGATGCACTGAATTATATTTTCACCAAACTCAGAGAAGCAGTTAAAGTCATTTTTGAAGCTGCCAAAAAATTAGTTCTGGCAGCATTAGAATTAGCCAGAAAAGCAATTGTAAGCTTTATCAAGGGGTTTGCTTCATTGTTAAAAAGTTTCCTAGACTTTGCCTTGGCAGCGTTCCCTGGTATCAGAGACCGACTAAAAGCCAAAATAGATAAATACGTAGCGGTTGCCGAAAAATTCGTAAACCAAACATTTGAAGCATTCAAAAAAGCGGTTGTTGCGATTATTGATTTCTTGGCAGAAACGGTAGACAAACTATTGGGGGTAATTCAATCTGTTTATGAAGGAATTTTAACTGTTGTTGGAATGATTGTAAGTGGTGATATTATAGAACTCCTTAGAAAACTAGGAAACATCAAAGACGCTTTATTCGGAATTACATTTGACACCATTAAACAAGGTGGAATGGAAGAATTATTAGGTGTAAATCTTGATGAATCACTATCGCCCGAAGAACTTATGGCTGCAATGCAAATGGGGCTATTATCTGGTGGAAGCGAACAAAATTCTGATGACGGAATGCCAAAAGCTCCTTGGACGAATGCAAATGTTGGTGTAGACGTCGTAAGTTTTGAAGAGTTATCGCCAGAAATGCAGGCTGAATTAAGAAGAATGCAAAAAGCGGGTCAAACTGAAGCTACTCTTGGTGAAAGAAATGATCCTTCCAGAACCATGTCTTCTGTAATGGAAGAAGCCAAAACATCACAAAATGCACCTGAAACTTCGGGACAAAAATTCAATGATGGATTAACCCCAATGAAACGTGCCGAAATAAAGTGGGAAATGATGAAAACAGGTATCAAACAATGGTGGGATGACAATTGGCTAAAAGTTGTAGGTGGAATTATCGCTGCATTAGTTGTATTTATAGCGGCAGAGGTAGTTACAGGTGGAGCAATAACGGCGGCATTGCCTGTAATTATGCCAATATTGGCAGATGTATTCATAGGCATAACAATAGCCCAACTAGCAACTCATTTTGTAGATGGTCTTGCAAAATCATGGGGCGGAGATATCAAAGGTGGTACAAAAGCTTTCAGCAGAGGATTGGGTGCAGCATTGATAGAACTTGCCATGTATCTTGGATTTAAATTAGTTGAAGTAGCTGCAAAAGCAATTACACAGTTAGTAAAAGGTGGTGTAAAACTAATTAAAGCAGGTGCAAGATCTGTAATGAATTTTAGTAAATTTATCATTAAAGAAGGAAAAGTTTTGTTTAAAGGAATTGCCGGAAAAAATCTTGGAAAACTAAGCAAATCTTTGCGTAAATTAGCCGATGACATTCTGGAACGAATGAGGGTTAAGAAGGTACTAATTAAGTTAGAACCAAAAATATGGAAAGTAGAAGCTGAAATAAACCCTTTGTTTGTGATTATGTCTGGTCCGATGCCTGATGAAGATGTAATGAGTATTATTAAAAAAGACAAAGCAGATGTTCCTAAAGGGCTAAAAAAAGGAGACGTATATGTTGATGAGCAAGGCAGGGAATTGATGAAAATTTCTAATTTAGATGAATTTACCAAAACACCTAATTATCGTGAGATATTTGCATTAGCCAATAAGAGAGGAATTTCTGATGATGTTATTCATCATTTAATTGAAAAAGGGTCTGATTTTGCCTATCTTTTTGAAAAAGAATTAATTAATGCTCCAAAAAGTTTGAGAGCAATTCCAAAGGGAAATATTAATGAGGTTCTGCATTTATCGGATATAAGAAGGGCTTGGGATGATGTATATTTAGAATTAAATAGAGCAATATCAAGAAATGCAATAGATACTAATGGGATTAAAAAGAAAATATTAGATTTTGCATCTAAATCTGATACCTATATAGTTAAGTCATTAGATGAGATAGCCAAAGCTGAAGTTAGTCTTGGCAGAGAACTTACAAAACCTGAAATAGCAAATATTACCAATAAATTAAAATACTTAATAGAATGACAGAATCTAAACCTAAAATTTACACTTTAAATTGCAAAAGTTGGATAGGTACTTTAACAAATAAAAGTTTTAGAGTGGAACAACCAAAATGTACTGTATGCAATAGAGATCTTTTAGAAGAAATTGAATATTCAAAAGTACAATTAGAAGTTGATAAATATAATGGGGAGGATATGTTTAGTTCAAAAGGTGCAATTATTGTGACTGAAAGACTCTATAATGCATTCAAGGAGCATAATGTAAAAGGTTTTGCACCCTTAAAAGTCTCAATAACTAAGTTCAAATATTCAGATATTGATATTAGCATTATTCCAAATTTAATTTACCTTGCTGTACTCTCTCCGGCTGTTAAAAATATTCCTATTGCATATGATTATATTGGCATCTGTGAAGAGTGTGGTATGTATTTGGCTAAATATAATGAAGAAAAATCTGATTTGATTGTTAGAAAAAATAACAACAATGAGATTCACTTGCAAGCATATTTTAATTCATATAAGGGGGCAGATATTTTTAATTTTGCTGATCATGGTGAGGTTGGAGTAACCCAAAAATTTCTTGACATCATCAAAGACTTCAATTGCCCAGAAAATATAATTATTCCTGCTGAATGGATATAACTAATAAAATTATTATAATCTCTATCAAAAACTGCAAGATTTTAGGCTTGCAGTTTTTTTATTGTCTTCATTTACCAAAAAGCAAAACCCTCGCTGCCGAACGAATCCTTTCGTGTGGCTTTTTTTCTAAACAATTTCTCAAGATTTTTTATCTTTATAAAACAAAATTCAAAATAATACCACAAAAGCAAAATATTAATCCTAAAATTTAAACCCCATGAAAAAAACACTATTCATTTGTTCCCTTCTGTTTAGTCTTTCCATTGTAAATGCACAAACTATAGAATCGGGAAGTCGTAGTACTACAGGCTATATCAAAAGTGATGGTACCATAGAAAATAGAAGTCATTCAACTGTTGGTTACATTAAAGGTGACGGAACTATTGAAAACAAAAGTCACAGCACTATTGGTTATATCAAAAGTGATGGTACGATAGAAAACAAAAGTCATTCTACTGTCGGTTACGTTAAAAAAGACGGAACGGTAGAAAACAGCAGTCATTCTACTATTGGCTACATAAAAGACGATGGAACGGTAGAAAACAGCAGTCACAATACGATTGGCTATGCTAGAGGAGTTAAGAAAGAATGGGCAGCGGTAGTTTATTTCTTTTTTAAGTTAGATTAATCATCAGTTCTCTATAGAAGAAATCATCCCATTGAGGGGGTAAGTTAGACAGTTAAGGCTCGGATTTATAATCCGGGCCTTAACTGTTTTATAAGCATGAATTCTAAGTATAATATTCCAATTTAAAGGTATCGTTCATTTCAATACTCTTGCGTTAAGTTACTGCAACTACCGAATAGAGAGAGCTGAAAACTTTCATAAGAATGAAAAAACAATGAATTTTGGGCTTTGAAAACAAACCGCAAATCAAATGATTTTTAATGAAATAAAGCTACTGCAACTACAGACTAGAGAGCTCAAAAAACTTTTGTAAGAATAAAAAAAATATGAATTTTGAATCTTGAAATTTAGCAATAAATCATCTGGTCTTGAAAAATATAAGCTTCTGCAACTACAGAATAGACCCATCAAAAAACTTTTAATTGGGATAAAAAAGAATGAATTTTGAACTCTGAAAAACAAGAATAGTATGGCAGTTTCAAAAAAAATATCCATGAAACTAAAACAAATTTATAAACAAACACAAAAACAATAAAATGGCTATAAGAGATAAAAACACATTAAAAACATTTTTTGAAACAGGAGACATTCCTTCGCAAAATCAATTTGGAGATCTAATAGATTCCTTCAAACATCAAAACGACACTAATGAGCTTCTTCTCACCGACCAGGAGATAGTATCAATAGCAAATCGTATAGCAACTATTAACAATGGATTTGTTGAATACTATTTTGATAATATGAGCAATTCATTAATTAAATTGAGTGTAGCTCAAGAAAATCTGGAAAACCAAGAGATAGAAATCAGATGTGATATACATGATAATGGCGATGTAAGAAAACAGTACTTTGTTGGTAATGGACCTTATACTGTTACTATAAAAGAATTTGAAAGCGAAAAATTACAAGCCAATGAATACTATTATTTGTATTATGAAACAACTCTATATGACAGCATAGATAGACTAATTGGGCACAAATTACCAACTACTTTCAATGGTTTTGAATTTGGCAAACTAGATGGAAGGAGCTTTCATTTTTACATTTCAAAACAAAATTTTGGAAAAGAATTAAACGTACTGCATACCAATATTAAATTCATTAATAAAACGGATATCCCTATTGAATATAAATGCCAGAGTACTAATTGGCGTGATATCTATAGGAAAGAAAATAGCGTAACCGCTCATTATGACCAATGGGATTATTTATACTTCAGTTACAATGCAGACATGACAAAAGAAGATGATACTATTGAGTGTAATATTTATGATACCGACACGAACGAATTATTAATAATTGACTACCTAGAGCCAGGCATAAATTATAGACATTTTGGGAGCAGTAGTGATGGTGAAGGAAATAGAGCAGATAAAGTGAGAAACATTACAATAGAATGTATAAAACTATAAATCTCAATAGATCAAAAGTTTGGATTTGGAGTTTCCCCTCAAGGAGCAATCAGAAATGTAAAAATCGAATGCAATTATTATGAAAATGCAAAATAATGCAATTGATGAAATTTCAAAAACAATATCTTAAAATTTTATATCCTTTGAAATAATAGCAATAGATATAATTATTTTAAATGAAATTGTTTACACGAAGAAACTGTGGAAGACCCTGCTAAAAAACAGCCGATACCATTTTTCGATATTGACTGAAACATTACAAAATTTTACAGATGATACTAGTCTATAATTCTAAAAAAAATCAATAAAACTATATGTCAATACCATTAAATACAATATACAGTTATTTTGAAACCGGTGATTTTCCAACTCAGGAACAGTTTAAGGCTTCATGGTCATCATTCTGGCATAAGGATGAGCCTGTTCCTTCAACTAAGATTGCAGGATTAGATAGCTTATTGCAAAACAAAGTAGACAAAAATATGTATGAGCTGCATTTGGCAGATGCCAATGCGCATACTTCAATTTTAGCAAAAAGAGATGCATCTAATCTGAATAGTGAAAATGTACAGTCCTGGAAAACAATGCTCGAAGTAGGAAATTTTCCTTCTAATACTGCAACTGTAGATGATTTTGATGAGCTTGGGAATATTTCTGAATTTGGAAGTGTCTATACTAAAAACCAAAGTCATAATACGTTCATATCTTTTGGAGATTATACGGACAGCAACGGAAATATCTTGGCTGAAAAGATAGAAGCTTTAGGTTTAACGACGTTAATTGAAGCTGTTGAGACTACAATTTCTGATTTTGCAAACCATTCAGATGCTTATGATTTTGAAGATAACGACTTCATTGCTATTCCGGTGAATAATGAGAATTATTCTCTTTATTTATTTAAAGGCGGCGCAAAAAATGATAAAAGTAATTATCTGTCAACCGGACTTTCGAATATTACAATCGGTATGGTTGAGGGACTTCAAAGCGAGTTGAATAAAATCAAAATTGTTCAGGACGGATTAACCAATCTAAATACCAATCTTGAAATTAAAGCCGACAAAGCGGCTGTTCTTGAGCAATTCAGCACATTCACTACCGATCTTCAAAGTAAAGCTGATAAAATTACCCTTCAGCAGGAAGTGAACAGGATAAAG
>NZ_JBZEEQ010000016.1:69777-103509 GCF_058310155.1 Chryseobacterium sp. DT-167
AATTCAGCACATTCACTACCGATCTTCAAAGTAAAGCTGATAAAATTACCCTTCAGCAGGAAGTGAACAGGATAAAGTTTGTTGAAGATGGATTAGCTGATGTGAATACCAATCTTGAAATTAAAGCCGACAGAGCGGCTGTTCTTGAGCAATTCAGCACATTCACTACCGATCTTCAAAGTAAAGCTGATAAAATTACCCTTCAGCAGGAAGTGAACAGGATAAAGGTTGTTGAAGATGGATTAGCTGATGTGAATACCAATCTTGAAATTAAAGCCGACAGAGCGGCTGTTCTTGAGCAATTCAGCACATTCACTACCGATCTTCAAAGTAAAGCTGATAAAATTACCCTTCAGCAGGAAGTGAACAGGATAAAGGTTGTTGAAGATGGATTAGCTGATGTGAATACCAATCTTGAAATTAAAGCCGACAAAGCGGCTGTTCTTGAGCAATTCAGCACATTCACTACTAATCTTCAAAGTAAAGCCGATAAAATTACCCTTCAACAGGAAGTGAACAGAATAAAGGTTGTTGAAGATGGATTAGCTGATGTGAATACCAATCTTGAAATTAAAGCCGATAAAGCGACTGTTCTTGAGCAATTCAGCACATTCACTACTAATCTTCAAAGTAAAGCCGATAAAATTACCCTTCAACAGGAGGTGAACAGGATCAAGGTTGTTGAAGATGGATTAGTCAATGTGAATGCTACTCTACAATATAAGGCTGATAAAGCGACAATTCAGGAACAACTGGGCGGTGTGAATGCCAATCTTCAAAATAAGGCAGACAAAGAGGCATTAGAAAACCATCTTTGGTCAGCAGATTCGCATATCAGCTATTTAACAAAAAGAGATGCTTCCAATCTGGATTCTAAAAATATTTATGATTGGCAAAGGGTTTTAGGAATTTCAGAATTGACGGAGCCTATAAGCAATTATAAAATCTACAAGGCTCTGTTACAAACGGATGAAAACTCCCCAGAACCTAAATTTATAGTATTGGAAAATACAATCGGAGATATTGACTGGAAACGGAATGATGTTGGGCTTTATAGAGGCTCGCTGCAAAAAGCTTTTCCGCAGGGTAAAGTCTGGATCAACAGCAAGATAAATATACCGTTCGACAAATCGTCTCCGGTAGAATGTATGGCATTAAGGTCTGATGACGATGCTGTAATCCTCAATATTCTTACCCAAAGGGAAAATTATATTCCTGTTGATATGCAGGGAGAGTTCGGTATCATTGAGATTCATGTCTATGAAAAGTAAGGGATACTGCAACTACAGAATGGGAAGGTCAAAAAACTTTTATAAGAACAAAAAAAGAATGAACTTTGCCCTGTAAATAATCAATAGTAATTGTATCCTCAAAAACAATTCAAATACAATACTTATTACTTAAAATATAAACTCAATCGAGTAGGATGTTCTTAAAAAGGAAACCTTTTTCATAAGAGCAGAAGATTGATTCTTAGAAAAACAGGAAATTCAATAAGAGAAGGATTTTGTAAATAGCAGCTTCGGCTGTTTCGTAAGACCTTCCAATGTGAGCAACCTTTCGGTGAAGAGTTTATTCTGGAGACAAACTGACAGATTTTTCAAATATCAAGAACAACATTTAATTTCCTGCATTTACAGAAAGCAGAAAACAGAATTTATCAGGATGGTAAAGAAGGTTAGATCCTGAAATCATACTGTCAATCAATTGATTATCATAAATGTAAGAGTTGCTGCAACTACAGAATGGGAAGGTCAGAAAACTTCTGTAAGAACAAAAAAAAGATGAATTTTGAACTTTAAATCTATAAATAGCAACTGAAATCCGGAAAACGAATATACTGAGAATAACCAAATAAAGAGCATCAAAATATTATGGAAGAAAAAAATAAATTAACTCAAAGAGAAGAATTAAAAACCTATTTTGAAACAGGCAAATATCCTACACAAAATCAATTTGGTCAATTCATTGATAATTATGTTCATTTAAATGAGTTCAATTTTGGGCTGGATGTAAAGGCATCAGGAATCAGTAAGAAAAAATACTATCATTTCTACATGGCTGAAAATATTGAGAAATCGGGTAGAGGACATATAAACATCGAAGACATCGAAGAAAATGAACCTAAGAAAATAGATAATTATGTACATATACTAAGTAAAAACATTACTTATAAGTGTTTAAACGTAAAATTATCAAACGAACTGGACATTAATAAATATCAGCCTAAGATCATCATAAAACGTTACAAGCAACAAAAAACGCTTAAAAGCGGTTATTTAAAAAACGCAGGCTTTTATAAGGAACTTCCGTCTGATGCAGAATCCTGGGGAAGACAGTCAGAATATGAGGTGACGGCAAATGAGATGGTGATAGATATTAATCCTGTAAACTATTTCAAACCCAATACAGATTACAAGGAGTTTTCTCCATCGGGCACATTCAGCAGACCTGGTTCATTCAAATATTCAACACATCACAGAAAGCCATTTTCTCTTATTCAAATGCTTTTAGAGATCGATGTTAACGGGACAAAATTCAGGTCGCATCCTGTTGATATAAAAATTATTCTGGGAAGAGATGAGAAAGATTTAATCAATTACATTATCAATTAATAAGCTTAATCTCAGTCGGGTAAGATGTTCTGTAGCGGGAAACCTTTTGCTCTTGAAATATTGGAATTTTCTGATGTGCGAGCATCAGCATCTCATCCATGAGCAGAATAGTAGTGTATGGCTGTACTATTATTTTTTCAAGAGCAGAATAACTCTGCGAAAGCAGGGAAAATTATTCTTAATAAGTAGGAATTCCTATAAGAGAAGGGCTTTCTGGAGAAAACAGCTGCGGCTGCCCAGGTAAGACTTTCCAATGTGAATTACTTTTCGGCTGAGATTTACTTTTTAGAAACCATATATTTTTAAAAAATCACAACTTCGATTACGAAACTAAAGATGAAACAGAAATGTGTTTGCAGTGATCGGGAAGTGCTGATTTTTTAAATCAACAAAACAATAAATCAGCAAAACAATCATAAAACCATGAAAACAGAGTATTACAACAATTATTTGTACTCATTGGTGAGCAACTTTTCGGTTGAAGTTTATTGAAAAACCATTAGATAAAGTGGAATAATTCAATAAAACAACCTCAGTCGAGTAAGATACTCTATAAAAGGAGACCTTTTTTCCTTGAAATACCGGAATTTTCTGATGCACGATCATCAGAATCTCATCCGCGAAAAATGATGGGTCATCAGATCTTTTATTTTCTTTCAAGAGCAGATAATGATTCCGTGAAAGCGGAAGATTTGATTCTTTAAAAGTAGGAATTCCAATGAGAGAAAGACTTTCAAAAAGCAACTGCATTGGCAGTTGGGTAAGACTTTCTAAATGAGTTACTTGTACTTAAAATTATTTAGATGATGTTTTTAGGATTTAATGTCAGAAGAAAAATTATTATACTTAAAAAAGCAGAGAACAACCATTAATACAAGGGTAAATTATAAATCTCAAAAAAGAAAAAGACTAAAAACCAATGGAACCAAACCAGATACAAAAATTATTTACTCATTTAGAAGAGATTATTACGTGGCGTATAAACAATTCTTCAGAAAATTTTTCAGGAGCACCAGAATTGAAAACTAATGACCATGCAGGCTTTCCATTGGGTGACTATATTGCGGGAAAGAAGCTTAGTAATCAGGAAGTTGTAATACTTTTGGCGGCTTTATCACCAAGATTAGATCCGTCATTGCTGAAACGTGTTTACTTAGAGTTTCCCGGCAGTGCATTGTTTGATTTTTGTTCAGCTAGTGAAAACGGCAGACTCTTTTATCCCACTGTTCAGACTCTTCAATATATTTTAGGTGGGGATAGTATTTCAGAAAGACTGAAAACACTTGATTATTTTGGCTCAGATTCGGTATTGATGAAAGAAGAATTGATTGCTTTTTCAGGTTCGTCTCATGAGTTTATGTCGGCAAATAGCCAGATAAGCATTCATCACGAAGCTTTTAATACGATAGTTTTCGGATTAGAATTATTGCCAAAAATGAGCAATGATTTTCCGGCAGAATTATTACACACCCGTAGATCGTGGAGTGATTTAATACTTCCTCAAATCACATTAAACGAACTTCAAAGCATTGAAGCCTGGTACAACAGCAGCCAAATTCTGATGGAAGATTGGGACATGCAGAAAAAACTTAAGCCGGGCTTCCGGGTGTTGTTTTATGGGGAACCGGGAACCGGAAAAACTCTTGCAGCCAGTCTTTTAGGAAAATATACAGGACGTCCTGTTTTTAGGGTCGATGTTTCTATGTTGGTCTCAAAGTATATCGGTGAAACAGAAAAACAATTAGCTAAATTATTTGACAAAGCAGAAAACAAAAACTGGATCTTATTTTTTGATGAAGCCGATGCCATTTTCGGAAAACGTACCAGTGTACGGGATGCTCATGATAAGTATGCCAATCAGGAAGTTTCTTACTTACTGCAGCGTATAGAAACGTTTTCGGGGCTTATTATTCTGGCTTCCAACTTTAAGAATAATATGGATAAAGCCTTTACAAGACGCTTTCACAGCTGCATAAAATTCAACAATCCAAAGTACGAAGAGCGTTTGCGGATCTGGAAACAAAATCTGCCCAAGCAGTTACAGCTTGAAGATATCAATATAGAACAAATTGCCAAACGATACGAACTCACCGGTTCTAATATTATGAATGTAATACAGGATATAAGCTTAAAAACCATTGCATCAAAAGATCCTGATTACAGAGTAAGTGTAGACACATTATTAGAGAGTATCAAAAAAGAATATGTGAAAGAAGATAAAATATTTACTTAAAAAATAAAAAGCCGGGAAAATGTGTTTTTTAACATAACAATTCCCTCATAAAAACTCCCGGCTTTATAATCAGTTAATCTCAAAAAATAAAGCTTATGAAAGCAAAAATTCTGCTACTGATCATAATCAGTGGTCTCCTATTGTGTTGCCGAAGTAAACATAAAATGACAGCTACTTACAAAGAAAGCAAAAAAGAAACGGCAAAAGTAAAAGTTGATTCTATGAACGTGCAAAACTTAAAAACAACTCAAAGCATATTCACTGATGCATTAGTGAAGGAAAATAAAAATGAATTATCCGGGGAAATATTGATCAGTGGAACATCAGATTTATCCAATCCTTTTGTTTTTCATAATGTTGTCGGAAGCGATACGCTCCAAAGTATTTCTATCAGGGGAAACGCAGAATACTCGATCAATAACCATTATGCAAAGAGTGATAATAAAAAATCGGAGGTTAAAAGAGAAGAATTTACAAGCATTATCAAAGAGGTCACTCAGAAAGCTGTTTCAAAAGAAAACATCAAAGAAGGTACTTCCGTAGTTTCTGAAGAAACAAAAAAAATCAAATCAACCGGGTTTCAAGCCGGAGCCTGGATTGTCATTGCAGCAGTTGCAATGTTTTTAATACTCATCTTTTTCACCTTTAAATATTTTAAGAAATGAAAACATCACAAAAGGGAATAAATCTCATTTTATCATTTGAAGGTTTCAGTTCTAAGCCTTATTTGGATTCTGCAGGAATTCCGACAATCGGATATGGAAACACCTATTATCCCGGTGGCAAAAAAGTGACCATGAAGGATTCTGCAATAACCAAAGAAAAAGGAGCCGAATTGTTTTCATCTGTTTTACCAACTTATGAAAAAATAGTTAACAGTAAAATTAAAATAACTCTTACTCAAAATCAATTTGATGCTCTCGTATCGCACACGTACAATACGGGAGGATCAGACACTTTATTTTCTTTAATCAATAAAAAAGCAGATGCCAAAACAATCAGAGATTGGTTTGTTTCAAGATATATTACAGCCGGAGGCAAAGTTTTGAAGGGTTTAATCAGACGCAGAAATGCTGAAGCAGATTTGTTCTTTACAAAATAAAATTTTTGAAGCTATAAGGGGTTTGGTACACTTATTTAGGACAAAGCTGTCTTACCGCTGATCTCAAATTTACCATTGATCTGAAAATACGCTGCACCAGTTTTCCGGTGCAGCGTATAAAATTTAATTCTAACTGATTTTCTACCTTCTGTAAAGGAATTACATGGTATATTTTTGTTTTAAGATTTCTATCTGCATGGGACCGATTCCCATTTCCACCTGAAGGAAATTTTCAACAGAACCATACTTTTTGTTGATGGCGCCGAAAAAATTTCTGATCAGTTCGGGTCTGAGTTCCATCTGTTCCTTGATTTCGGTTTCCGTCATTCCCGACATTTTTGATAATCCCGAATACATCCCTCTCATGGTTGGGTTTTTAGCCAGATAAAAATTTGAAGCCAGATAATCTTTTTCAATAACATCCTGAGGAACGCCTAAAACTTTCAGGAATAATGCTGATGCCATCCCGGTTCTGTCACGACCTCCCGTACAGTGGAAAAGTAACGCTTCATCAGGCTTCAAAGTCAGTAGCTGAATAAATAATGACCTGTATCTTTCTCCGAAATAGGGAAGCCCGCCTTCACCATACATATCAAATAAAAAATTTTTGTCTTTCAGCATTTTTGCCATATCCTGGGCAGTCGGAAGGTTGTTGCTTCCTGCAGGACAAAGAAGATAACCTGTGTTTTGAGGAAGCCTGTCGGGAGCTTTTTTTGCTTCTTCTATTCCTCTGAAATCTACCACGGTTGCAATGTTCTTATCCTTAAACGTTTTCAGATCCTTATCAGATAATTTGTCAATTGCATCGCTTCTGAATACTTTCCCTAAAATAACTTCTTTTCCGTCAGTAGTTTTGTAACCTCCTGTATCCCTGAAGTTGTACGCCCCTTCCATTTTTACAACACGGCGTAAACTGTCTGTAATCTGTGCATGCGCTGCTGTACCCAGAGCAACGAAAGCTAATGTCAATACTAATTTTTTCATATATAATTGTTTAAAATATTTGCCAGCGAACGCCCATCTGTCCTCTGCTTCCATACCATTCGCTGGAAGTGATTCTTTTCTTGTTGTCTCCCATATAAAGTCTCAGACTTTCGTTGCTTAAATTATTGAGTTCAATAAATAATTTCACCTTTTTACTGATGTCATAGCTTGCTGAAAAATCAACGGTAAAGTTTTTGTCTGACCAGATATAATACTGTGGACCAAGGTTTTGGTTAATTGTTTCTACCGATTTTCCTCTGTAGTTCCCTGCCAGACGTACCATTATCTTATTGCTTTCATAATAAAGAATGGCATTGAAAAGATTTTTTGATTGATTGGGAAGTGTGGTTTTGTCAGAATATTGTATTCCGTTTGCCGTTCTGGGAACCTCTACACTTGAATTAATAAAGGTATAATTGAATTCTACGCCGAAGTTACCCAGGAAACCCGGTAAAAAATCAAGACGCTTATTAATTCCTGCCTCAAAGCCTGTAAGATTTGAGTCCTGAAGATTTTTAGCCTGCGTCACCATGTAGTCGTTCCCGTTGATATTCAGAATAGACGTGTCCTGGAAAACAATATCTGAAATCTTTTTGTAAAAAACTCCTCCTGAAAGGATACCGATATTGCTGAAATAATACTCGCCCATAAGATCAAAATTATGACTGAAAGTAGGCATTAGATCTGGGTTTCCTCTGGTGATCCTGTTTGGGTTTGAGGTATTGTCTATGCTGGATCCCGGTGACATATCTCCAAAATTAGGTCTGATAAATGATCTTGTATAGGCAAATCTCAGACTAGATTTCGGCGAAAAATTATAACGCAGATGGAGCATAGGAAGAAAAGCATTATAGTTACTTTCAACTATTGACGGGCTGATTACTGTAGCAGCCGGAGTTCCTTCCTTAGTGGCTTTTGAACCGTTTAAAGTTAATCTGGTTGTCTCATTTCTAAAACCTCCTACAATTTTAAACTGATCATTTACCTTGATTTCCGTCATGGCAAAAGCAGCAAAAACGTTTTCCTCGCCGGTATAAACACTTGTTGCATTGGTTTCTGCACTTGAAAAATCCCTGAAGCCATTTTGTTGTAGAAATTCAGGAGAATACATCTGGAAAAGCTGATCCTTTGTCGGCGGATTCATGATGTAAGAACTGTAATCGCCGTTCATTCCGTTAAGAAAAGCTGTTCCTTTCGGTGGTTCGGAAGTAGATAATTGAGATAAAGTAAGCAGGGCAGGAGAATTGGGAATTCCCAATGAAGCTCCCGGAAGATAAACAGCATTGTATCCGTATGTGCTGTTTCTATCTTTTTCGCGGTATTTTGCACCGATCTTAAAAGTTATATTTGAATTAAGATCATATTTTATGTTCAGCCTTGCAATTTTATCCCGTTCGTTGTTGTCTAATTTTGCAATCACCAATTGAGAAAGCAGCAATTTGTCGGCGCGCATTACTTCATCAGGATTGGTTGTATCAGAGCCGTAATCCATATATTCACCACCGACTCCATTCGGAGAATCAAAGCTCCAGTAGCGTTTTCCGTCGCTGGAAAGATTGGTAAATCCGCCGGTAATTTTTTGTCTGAAAGTAGCGATTGGAAGTCCCTTTATTTCGCTTGTTGGTGGCGTATCGAGGAAATATTTTGCATTATAGTCACTTAGCATCCAGTCCAGGCCCAGCTTTTTAGAAAGCGAATGTTCCCCGCCAAACTCCATTCCGTATAATTCTGTCTGATAATGAGAATATCTGAAGTTATACTGATAACGGCTGTTGTTGTAATCTACATAGGATTCGTAAACTGGGCGGATGTCATCAAACTTATTAAACATTCCGCGGAAGAAGACTTTGTTATTGGAATTAAATTTATATTCGAGACCGCCATTCAGCCCGATCGTTCTTCTGGTTCCCATATACCTTTTGAGCATTACTGTACTGATAGAATTTTTCTGTACACTATTGGCAGAATTTGTATTATAGGTTACATCAAAAGAATCTGCACCCCATTGTCTGTCCCAGATGGCACCGGAGAGGATGACGCCCAATTTATTTTTAAAAAAACGGTCACCGTAGACAATAGATCCGTTGTATGTAGCATTTTGGGAAAAGGTATTGTATCCGCCGGCTCCGCTGACACTTAGCGTTTTCTTAGCCGGAGCTGTTCTTGTGATAAAGTTAATGCTTCCGCCAATAGCATCTCCATCCATATCCGGAGTTACTGCTTTTGAAACCTGCACAAACTGAATAAGTTCAGAAGGAACGACATCCAGAACGAATGATCTGTTTCCTAAAACATTTGCGCTCGGAAGGCGGTTCCCGTTGAATAATGCGGAGGTCCATGCAAAAGGGGTTCCACGCACTGTTGCCTGGTCTGCCTCGCCGTGATACCTTGCTACTGCAACACCATGCACTCTCTGTACTGCTTCCGCCGCATTTCTGTCCGGCAGTTTTCCGATCGCATCCGCTGCGATCACTTCCATGATGGCGTTGTTGTTTCTCTTGATTTCATAGGCTTTTGCCTGGGTTAGAGCATTAGGTCTCGACATGACTACTTCCTGAATGTCACTTACCTTGTCTTTAGTTTTCTTTTCTTCAGGCTCAATGGTGATATACCCCAAATCGTTAGTTCCTTCTTTTAATTGTACCGGGAAAAGCTTTGTCTCATAACCGATATATTCGATTTTTACGTTGACGTTGCCCAATGTTGGTGAAAGAAGATTAAAATCTCCATCTAATGAAGAAACGGCTTTCGCATCAGAATCTACGATAGAAACGTTAGCTCCCGGAAGGGCTCCGTTTGTTTTCCCGACCACAGTTCCCTTGATGGTCTGCGCATGGATGGTTCCCAGTGACGCCATCAGAAAAAAAGCAGATATCTGGATTGTTCTTGACTTCTGTTTTGAAAAACCAATAGAATTATTCATAGGAATTTTTTTATTGCAAATGTGAGCTGATAAAAGTTACTATTCGTCCGAAGGAAAAAACCATATCAAAAAACGTATCACTCGTTGAATTGATACTGTTAACCATTTGTATTTCAGTTTTTTGTAGTTATTTAATTATTTGTTACTTATTTGTGAATCTAATATTAAATACCATATCAAATTTTTAATAGATAGATAACAGGTTTGAGAATGACGGTATGGAAATTATGTGTTTATTTTGTATAAACTAAGGACGTAATGCAATATATAGTCATTATCGGGGCTTTTCAGGCACTTGTAGCACTCTGGCTTTTACAGTTCAGAGACAGGAAATCACCCTCCAGTTATCTGTTTATTTTTCTCCTTTCAGCGATTGCCGTTCATCTGATCATTAAATTCATCATTTTCAATTTTATTCCGGATGAAAGTATCAGGCAGCAGATGAACACGTTTATTGGGGCGAGTTATGGTCCGCTGATATATTTATATGCGCTCAGCAGAACCGGAAAAGGTCTGCCGATTGCCGGAAAATGGTATGTTTTCGTCCCTTTTTTTATTCTGATGGTTTCTTATCTCACAGTTACGTGTGTTTTTCTTGTTCTTGGAAGAGTCGACCTGAAGCTGCTTAGCCTTTACAACAACTTCAGCCTGGTTTTGCTTTTTATTATTAATTTATATTACCCCTTAAAAAGTCTGCTTCTGATTAACAAAAATCAGTTTAAAGCTTCTGAAAAAACTGAATATGATGTCATTACAAGGATTTCCTGCTGCATCCTTTTTATGGAGGCGGGTATTATTATCTCAAAAAGTTTACTTTATCTGTATCCCGAATATGAATCTTTAATCAATACCGTAATGCGTACTGTGGCTTACTTTTTACTTTTGGTTATCAGCTTGTTGATTGTAAGAAAGAGTCTGAAAACGCACAACACTGTTTTTCCTGAGATAAACTCAGACAATAATTTTGAAATCCCGGCAGATAATCGGTCTGACGGAGTAAAATTACCTGTAAATACAATAAATTATGATACCCAGTTCGGGGATTTATGGAAAAAGATGGACGATCTTGTGAAAGAGGAACAACTCTTCAGAAACTGTGATTTGACGCTGGATCAACTGGCTGTACAAACAAAAATCAATAAGTATCAGATCAGCCAGATGCTCAATGGCTACAAGCATAAGCCGTTTTACCGCTACATCAACGAATACCGTATTGAATATTTTAAAAATCTTGTTGAAAACGCCATTGAAAGAAATGAGAATATTAATTTCCTGTCCTTTGCTTATGAAGCAGGTTTTAAATCCAAATCTTCATTTAACCGTTATTTTAAAGAAATTACAGGAAAAACTCCTTCTGAATTTTATAGAAAAATCACAAGACAGGATACATTAACTTTAACATAGTTTAAGCCGGACTCTTACCGATATATTATTCAATGGCAATCCTTGTTGTAGGCAGATATAGTTGCTTATGTACTTTTGGAGACGATCTCCACAAAAACGATAAGGGCAACAAACTTTTTAGAAGATTTATATTCGGGACTCAGCTGTTCACGGATTTTACTTAATGCATTGCTTAGTTTGTTGCTGACTGTTTTGTTAGTTAATCCCAAAGCTTTAGCGGTTTCGTCTACTGACATATTCTGTCTGATTCTCATATCATAGACTTTCTGTTCTGTAGAGGTAAGACTTGAAACAACCTCATCGATCATTGAGAATAAAGTAGAAATATCACTTTCTTCAAGAATTTCGAAATATTCGGTGTCGGTAATATCAATGGGATCTTCAGATTCATCAATACGTACTGACGGCATTTTTTTAGAACTGTTAAAATGATCAATAATCCTGTAATGTAGATGTCGCAGCAGGTAGCCTTTTGCGCTTTCGTTTTCATCAGTCTGAATGCTGTCGGTATGTTCCAGAATTTTGATCCAGAGATTCTGCAGCAGCTCTTCTGCAACCTCTTTATCTCTCGTTCTTACAAAAACAAAACGGTATAGATTGTCCCAGTACCGCTCGTACAGCAGGATAAAAGCAGGCCGGTCGCCTGTTTTTATTTTTCTCAATAAAATGTGATCTGTCTGATTCATCTTGATGACGCAAAATTACCTAATCAAAAATTAACTTTTTGTGAACTTTAAGGATTTTAAGATTAATTATTTCTGAAAATCTAGCCTGAAATATGAACGGAATGTTTAGAAATATAAAAAACAGATCAAAAAGCATTGACAGCTTGAGCTTATATGAATACAATGTTAAATGATGACGGGGGAAGTTTTTCAATTTCACAGTTTTATCAATGTAACGGTGAACTTACATCAGAAATTTATGAAAAACTTAAGCTACAGGAATATTGAATCATTTGTTTTCAGACTTTGGGAAAGGGAAGTTTCGGAAGAAAAAATTTTGGAGAAAGAAACTGAACTTTTAAATCAATGGAAAGCAGATGCTGAAAAAAGCCTTGATCAAAATCACAGTGCAGAATCTAAGGAAAAAATTCTTTTTTCACTGGAGCCATATTTTATTCAGACGTCTATCATAAAACCTAAGATTGGATTCTCAAAATATTTAACTCAAATCGCAGCTGTCATATTGCTTCTTTTTACATTGGGAGGATTCTTTACGTACCAGATTTTCTTTAAGCCGGATGTTTATTTTTCAAAATACGGAAACCAGAAAGTTCACCTGGAAGATGGTTCTGTGGTAACCTTATTCCCCGGAGCAAAGCTTACTGTAGAAAAATCTTTCCCTGCTGATACCAGAGTGGTAGACTTAAGTGGAGATGCCATTTTTTCGGTAGCAAAATCAAAAGAACATCCTTTCATCGTTCGTGCAGACGGGTTCAGCACCAGAGTATTGGGTACTGTATTTAAAATCACCCAGTCCGGAAAAGATAAAGCGGTAGATCTTTATGAAGGAAAAGTGGCAGTTACTTATGAAGGTGTTCCTGTAACCTTCCTGAAGCCTCATCAGAAATGGACCAATTTTGGAGTGGCGCGCACTGCTGCAGTTATTTCATTTAAAAAAGACAACAGATCACATACAGAATTTTCTTCTTTATTATCTCTGAGCTTTAATGATGTGAGTGTGAAGGAAGTTGCTGAAGTTTTACAAAAAAATTACAATATCAATATTGTTTATCCTAAAGAAGTCTCTGAGAAAAAAATAACGGTTGATTTTACCGGAGGCAGTACCGATGAGAATATCGAAGCATTGGCTTTCATTCTGGGACTGGAGGTGCAGAAAGAGAATCAGACCTATATACTGAAAAAATAAATCAGATAAAAACTAATAAGAAGGATCAAAAATAAACCAGAAGAGAAAAGTGAAAATGAAAAGTTTGAAATGTGGGCTTACCATCGCAGCATTATTTTTTACCGCAACAGCAGAAGCGCAGGAATTATCGCAGAGAGTATCATTCGCTGTTCCGGGAGAAAAGCCGCTGATCGAGGTTTTGGAAGAGTTTGCCGGAAAAACAGGTCTCAGATTGGCCTATTCTAAAGCAGATATAAAAGAATTAAAAGTAAAAGGATTAAAATGTGAAAATATAACCATCAGTGCCTGTCTCAAAGATATTGCGGGGGCACTTCCCATTGTGTACCGTCTTCGTGGTGACCTTATTTCAGTAAAATACCAGGGGAGCAGTGTTGCAATATCGGGAAACGGAAAAATTTCCGGAAAAATTGTAGATGAAGTGGGAAATCCCGTAGCAGGAGCAGAAGTTACCATCGGTGGGAAAGAAGTTTCTACAGACAATAACGGAGATTTCACCATTGAGCTGCCTTCCGGAATATATACACTTACCGTAAAAGCCCCTAAATACAGCTCTTTGCGGGTAGAAAAGCTTGCTGTGACCAGTAAAGAAACCAATACTGTTTCATTTGCTTTAAGCCCAGTTTCGGATAAGGTAGCGAGCATCAGAGAAGTAGTGATTACGGGAACACGTAAAGCAAACACACAGGCGGGTCTGTTGGCTTTGCAGAAAAAAGCTGCCCAGATGAGTGACGGTATTTCTGCCGAGCAGATCGCAAAAACACCCGATAACGATGTAGGCGCAACACTGAAGAGAGTAACCGGAATCACAACAATTGATAATAAATATGTAGTCGTACGCTCTATGGGTGAGCGTTGGAATACCGCTGCGATGGATGGGATTAATCTTCCCAGCACCGAAGCTTATAACCAGAATTTTTCGTTTGACATTATCCCGACATCTATGGTCGAAAGTGTGATTGTAAGTAAAACGGCAACTCCGGACATGAATGCAAGTTTCGCCGGAGGCTATGTGGAAGTAAAAACAAAAGATATCCCAAACGAAAATTTTACAACCGTAACACTGGGTACTTCCTATAATGACCAGGCTACTTTTAAAGAATTTCTTACACGTCAGCGGGGAAGATATGATTATTTCGGGTATGATGACGGAACAAGAGATTTCCCAATGGGTCTGAAAGCTATGAACTGGGAGAATCCGTTGTTTTTTGAACAGTCAAAACAGTTTACGAATGACAACTTTACCAATTACCGTACAACAGCAGATATGGGTTCTAATATGCAGCTGGCTTTGGGAAGAACTTTTAAATTAAACAACAGCAATAAATGGGGATTTGCGGGAGCTTTAGTTTTGAGAAACGAGCAGAATAACCTACAGATAGATCATACAGGAAGAGGAAACTGGCTAGATCAGACTTATCTCGTATCTGATTGGGAAACATCGGGAGAAAAGCCTGTAAATTTTTATAATTTTAAAAACCAGGGAGCTTCCTACAATTATAATTCTACCATTGCGGGAATGATGAATTTTGGTCTGCAGCTGGGAAAAAGCAGATTCTCATTCAGGAATTCATATACCCATATTTATGACAATACAGTAACGAGAATTACAGGCTGGAATGAGTATACTTCGGGCAGCGGATTGCCTGCCAACGCAGAATTATCATATAATTATTTTTATAACGGCATTATCCCCAATAACGATCCTGAGCAAATAAAAATGCTGGACAGACCTTATACTTCTAATGCAAATTACCCGGTTTACCAGACTCTTTTGCAAAACAAACTGGAAGGAAACCATAAGATAGGGAATGTAGATGTTGATTGGTTTATCGCAAGAACAGGTGTGGGATCTGACACAAAAGATTACACACTGCATCATACATTATACAGATTTGTAGGGTTTGAAACTCTTGCTTATCATGAGGCTAATAACTCATCAAGTGATTTTGCACGAGGATATATCAAAAATCGCGAAACTGACTATAATTACGGAGCTTCCTTTAAATGGAACATTGATTTTGGAAATTTTAAAAACGATATTAAAACAGGATATGCGGGAGCTTCTAAAGAAAACACCAACGTCCAGCAGAAATTTTTGTTAAGAACAGATGAATCAAATGGCGTTCCCACTAAAACACTGGAAGGTGCACTTTCCGATTGGCTCGATGGCTCACATTATGTTCCGGGTGGAATAGGATGGCAGACAAGACCCCTTTACAACGAAGAAAAATATGAAGGAAAAGTAGATCAGCACGCAGGATTTATCATGTTTGATAACCGATGGAAAAATAAATTCAGGCTGGTGTGGGGATTAAGAGCGGAATATTTTAAATATAACCTTATTTCTCAGCAGCTGGATCCTGCTGATCCTCAGAATGTCTCTAAAAATACTGTAGAAGACAAACCATGGCAGTTCATGCCTTCAGCTAATTTCACGTACAGCCCTACAGGTAAGATAAATGTAAGATTAGCTTACAACAGGATGGTAATTCGTCCGCAGTTCAACGAGAGAACTGGGTTGCCGTATTTCGATCCCATTGCCAACGGATTGATTTATAATACTGAAATGGTTTCGTCTATAGTGAATAATTATGATTTTAAGTTTGAATGGTTTCCGGGATTGGGCGAAATATTTTCAGCAGGTTTATATTATAAAAATATTGATAAGCCTATTGAAAGGGAAGGATACATTTCCAGCGAAGGAAACCTGTACCTATATAATGGAAATTCAAAAAATGCCAAGCTGAAAGGGTTTGAGGTGGAGGTAAGAAAAAATCTAAGTTTTATTTCTGCAGATTCTTTTCTGGAAAAATTCTTCTTCAGCGGAAACTTCACCTACAATTCTACCAAAGTAATTGCATTTAAAGATAAAGCAAAAACCAGTGACGAAGATGCTACCTATGAAGTAGAGAGACCTCTTTACGGGCAGACTCCGTATGCTTACAATCTAGGTCTTTTATACGATGGGGAAAGATTGGGAGTAAGCTTTCTGTATAATGCTAAAGGTGATCAGTACATTACGGTGGGGTATGGCTACAACGGTGAAGAAATCCAGAGACCGTATGCGGTTGCTGACGCACAGATCTCGTATAGATTTCTTAGAGAAAAAAATTTAGAAATAAAATTTAATGCAAGAAACCTTTTCAACAGAGTAAAAGAATATTACAACAATTACAATTCTTATTCAGTAGCAAAAGGCGGAAACGTGCAGACAGAGAGAGAAATGCTGGAGCTTTTGCCGGGTGCCACCGATAAGTATGATAAAAATATAGATAAGATTCTTTTCCGTGCCTACAGTGGAAGAATATTCGGAGTAAGTGTCAATTATACTTTTTAAAAAATAATATAAAACAGAAAAGAGCTCGTGCAACGAACAGGTAGGTATCCTGATATTGAATCACAATTACTACTGATGAATGCGCAACACAGTACAGATTCAGCGAAAAAACGCTGCCGGAAACTTCCCGCAACCGGCAGATAAGAAGGGAACTCTTCATCACAGCTCCTCATGTAATGCAGAGTAATAACAAGTGTAAACCAAATCGCAGAAATACAGGGGCGGGTATTTCTAAAAAAACCAAGCTGGTCTAAAACAAACAAACCGGCATCATAATCTAAAATTTATAACTATGAGAAAATTAAGTTTAATCGCCATCGCAGCTTTATCACTTACTGCATGTCAAAACGATTCGTTAGCAGATTCTTCAACTCCATTCGAAATGAAGCCTGCTTCTGCGGAATATATTACAGCTTCTTCACTTCCTGTTACCACTGTTAGCGGAGCTATTACCTCAAACACAACGTGGAGCGGAGTGATAGAAATCGACGGTATAGTAACGGTAAAAGATGGTGCTACACTTACGATCCAGCCGGGAACATTCATCAAAGCTAAACCAAATGCAGCAGGTGAAGGTTCAGGAATTCTGGTTATTACGAAAACAGGTCAGATCAACGCTACAGGTACAGAATCTCAGCCTATTATTTTTACGAGCTACAGATTGTTGGATGGTAACGAAGATACTACGGCTGTTCCGGGAGATTTCGGAGGTGTGGTTTTATTGGGTGATGCACCTTCAAATGTACCGACTACTACTACAGTAGAAGGTCTTAGCGGTAGTGATTATTATTTCGGAGGTTCTAACTCTTCTCACAATGCAGGAGTTATGAATTATGTTCGTATCGAGTTTGCAGGATACGATTTCGTAGGAGCAAATTCAGGGAATGAAGTAAACGCTCTTACCCTTGCAGGTGTTGGAAGCGGTACTACGATAAGAAATATTCAGGTTTCTTACGGTCAGGATGATTCTTTTGAATTTTTCGGAGGTACAGTAAATGCTTCAAATTTAGTTTCTTTTGCGGCAGAAGATGATAATTTCGATTTTGACAATGGGTATACAGGGACAATTACCTGTGCATTGGCTTTGGCAGATTCTAACTCATCTCACACTACAAGCGGTGGTGTTTCTGATACAAACGGTATCGAGTTGGATAACAACGCAGGTGGTACATCTACACCGTTGCTTACACATCCGGTTATCAACAATCTTATCATTGTAGGACCTAGTACAAATGTACTTTCTCCAACTGCCGGTGTAGGTCCTGCTTATGAAAACGGAATCCATATCAGAAGAAATGGTAGATTAACTTTAAATGATGCCGTAATTACAGGATATCCTACAGGAATCAGGGTAGAAGGTACAGGATCACAGTTATCATCTGCATCTACGTACAGCTCTATTCTGGTACACGGATTTACAACTGCCGTTACAGGTGCAGGTACATCAGGAATTCCTGCTGCTAACCTTGTTGTTTCATCATCTGCAGCACTGTTTGGGATGAGCCAGCCGTTCTTCAATAATGGTGGCTGGAACGTATCTCCTAGAAACTGTGGAAACTTCCAGGGTTCTTGGACGAAGTATGATTTCTCAATCGTAGACTAAATAATTAATGCAGGGAATGGTACTCATTTGCCGTTCCCTGCTTTTACTTTTTGTTTAAATTAATAATAATCAGTATTATGAAAAAAATAATTTTATCATCTCTTATCCTTTTGTCACACGCAGCTGTAGCACAGTTACCGGTGTGGAGCAATTCTTTTGATACTCCTGCTGATCTTCAGGGATGGACCTTCCATGACCTGAACGGAAACGGAAACGGATGGGTGCAGGGACAGAACATTTATCACAACGGGACTGCTCTTATCTACGGAACTTCAGGCGTCCTCCGTCATTCGATCAATACGGTTCCTACGGGTAATGCTACAGGATTTGCTACAGAAAATGACTGGATTATATCTCCGCAGATCGATCTTACCAACGCAGGAGGAGTACTTACTTTAGCAGGATATATCGGGAGACAGAGGTCTACACATGTACTTGTGAGCAGAGACGTTTATATTTTTGTAAGCACTCCTCAGAAACAGGTTCCGCAATTATCAGACTTTCAGCAGATGGCAACAGATGCGCAGAGTTCCGGAGGTGCACTTTACAGGTTCAATGCTACTGCTGCCAATTTACCTTCAGATCTTACCCAGTATGCAGAATGTCTGATCAATATCTCTGCTTTTGCAGGCAAGAAAATCTATATTGGTCTTTGGTCAAACAGAATCTCATCAGGAGCAGCTTCAAATTCTCAAAATGTAAACATTGATGAGATTTCTATTTTTGCTTCAGTTTTAAAAACAACAGAAACAAAACAAACTCAGAATCTTACGAAAGTAGCAGAAAATCCTGTTTCAGATTTCTTAAAATTAAAATTAAATCCTGGCTTTAAAGAAAAAAACACCACCGTAAGCATATTCAATATGGCGGGTCAGCAAAGTCTTCAGACAAACTTTTCTAAAAGCATAAATGTAACGGATATTCCGGCAGGGCTTTACGTTGCTGTGATCTCTGACGGAATCATCACTGAAAAGGTGAAATTCATCAAAAAATAATCTTCGGGTAAAAAGAATAACCATGAAACTAAAAATACGGTTTGTTTTACAAACTTTATAAGCATATCCAATTCATATTTTTATAATTACCAATTGCCCTGAGCTTTGGGCCGGGGCAATTTTTTTAAAGTTTAAATTTTTATAATTTAAAACAATTAAAATGAAACAACTATTAGCATTTGCAATATTCACTATATTATTTTCCTGCTCAGATACTGACGCACTTGAAGTTTACGATAAGGCTCAGAAGTCTGCACAAATCAATATAAAAGGATTTTCTAAGCCGGATGTCATTCAGATGAGGTTAAACGGAATTCCGGTGACCATCAATGGAAAAGACTCTTACACCGAAAAGATAGAAACCCAGATCAGCTTTGTTCTGGATAAGGGTGAAACTGATGAATTGGGAATTTACAATACGCAGACAGGAGCTCAGCTGGCTAAGTATAATATCAATTACGATAATGCCACAGATTATCAAACCCTGAATTTCTTTAATCTACCGGAGATTTTCCTGAAGGCTTATGCTGTAAAACCACAGGTCAATCTTGGAAAAGTGGGCTTCGAATTTATATTTCCTAACATTGGAGAGTTTTCCGGTTCATCGCTGGAAGGCGTAAAAGGGGTTCTGAAAAGGGAAAACGGAGTGGTATTGGCAGAATTTGACAATATCGGGAAAAAGGATTTCACTGCCGTTAAAATCTATAATTTTTTCAGCACCACTGCACCGGTATTCTTAGAAATCTATAAACCAGGAACCAGTGAGCCGTATTCGGGATCAAATATCATTAAAGTTAGTTTGAAACAGGATATCGGAGCCAATATGATCGTGCTGCAGGAAAAGATGGAAAACGGAGTAGTAGTGGTGAAAGGGGATATTGATGTGGCAGATTATTTATAAGATATAATGCTATGAAAAGCTATTTTAAAATTCCATTACACATATTTCTGATATTATTAATTACGGTTATTTCATGCAACCGTACAGACGATGATGTCCCAGATTTTCCGGAGGGAAGTACAGAGTCGGTAAATCTCTGGGTACAGGATAGTATGAGACGATATTATTACTGGGCAGATCATATGCCTGTAAAACCTGATTATCATTTGCCGGTACAGGACTTTTTTAAAAGTCTTCTTTCTCCGGACGACCGGTTTTCTTTTATAGTAAATACAGCAGATTCTTCCACCTACCCGCGATCCGTAAGAAATATGTATGGTTTTGATTATGCTATTCTGCAATTAGCAGGCGGTCAGGTAGTCACGGTGATCAAACTGGTGCTAAAAAACTCTCCCGCTTTCAACGCAGGTCTGGAAAGAGGAATGGTAATTACCAAGGTAAACGGTCAATCGGTTACAGCTACCAATGCAGAACAGCTGGCTTTATCTATTCCTCATCATACGGTTTTGCAGCTTACGGTTGGAAACTGGAGCAATGCATCGGTTATTAATGAAAAAAATATAACGGTGTATTACGGTTATTCTTTTGAACAGCCTTTGATGTCAAAGATTTTTGAACAGAACGGTAAGAAAACAGGCTATCTTTATATCTATGATTTTCCGGATGGTATGACCTCTTCGCTGAATCAAAAGTTTTCCGAATTCAAGTCTGCAGGAATACAGGAGCTGATCCTGGATCTGAGATATAATTACGGAGGTTCCGTGTCTTCAGCAGCAGCGCTCTGCTCATTGATCCCGGCGGGTATTTCGGCAGATTCTCCATTCATTATTTATAGAGGGAATAAAAATGGTGGCGAGGTAAAAAGAACGTTTTCACAACAGATAGCATACAACTCCAATGGTTTAGATTTCAATGCATTACATGGTAATTCTTTAGGTCTGCATAAAGTGTATATTCTTACTTCGCGCAGCACGGCATCTGCCTCGGAAATTGTTATCAATAATCTTAAGCCTTATCTGGAGGTCATTCAGGTAGGAGATGTCACTTTAGGGAAAGACATGGCAGGATTTGTCATTGAAGATCAGCGAAAGCCGAAGAAAATTTCCTGGCAGATTCATCCTGTTATTTATAAGGTATTTAATTCTGATAATGAAGGAAGCTACAGTAACGGGATTTCACCGCAGATAGCTGTTAACGAATACAGTGACCTGCCGCTACATGAATTGGGAGATCCGGATGAGGTATTGCTTTCTTCGGTTTTAAGTAAGATTTATTCTAAGCCGGCTTATCCGGGGATTTATAAGAGTGAAATAAAGATTCTGTTTGAAAGTGACAGTCCGGTCGCCGGATTTTCAGGATTTACTATTAAATAAATAACAAAATGCAGGGAATTGAACCAAAATTTCACACCAGCCTTACAGAAAGATTAGAATATTACCGCTTTTTGCTGAAGGAAATATCTGAAGATCCGGAGGCTGCTTCGTGCGATGCGATTACCCGGGCTTCTGAATTATCTGCCTTGTATGAAGATTATCTGAACAATAAAAAAAAGCTTGAAAAAAGCATTAAAACCTATAAGCAGACTCATGACGGTCTTCGAAAACTGCTCACTTTCAAGATACGCGAATTAAAACGGAAAGCTACGCACCGCTGATTTAGAATTAGAGATCAAGACTTGGATAATCAGTTTCCTCCACGAAATGACTGATCTATTTTAAAATTTAATTTATAACCGACTGGTCATCATTGATTCAGGAATAAATAGAGAGTTTTTATCATTCCATCTTTAATAATTGCTATATCCATACCTGTCGCAACAGGTTTCTGACCAGGTATACCCAACTGCCAACTGATTTGTTGAATGTTGTGATTTGATCTTGGAGTTTCTGTAAGTATAAATTCAAAATCTGAAGACCAGTCTTTTTGCAGTGCCTGAATAAGATTATCAATTGATTTTGCTCCCACAAACGGTTCACTGTTATCACTTTCATAAAATGTAATATCAGATGCGTAGATTTTTTCCATGAAAGCTTTTCTTTCAGCTGAATTGCGGTTGTTCCATATTAATAATAAGCTGTCTTTTAAAAGAGTTGATTTTTCCATATTATTTGTTGAGGTATCATTTTTATTCTTACCATCAATAAAATTAAGTTTTATTTTCAAATTCCATGACAATTTTATCAGGAAATTATATAAGATTTCACGTAAAATAGTATGTAAGAGGCAGTCGTTCTTTGCAGGAAAATGTTGAAAATTCGGGATTTGATCGTGTTGGATAATTTCCATGAAAAATAAGAATCAGTTGTCAGAGAAATATTAAGTATTATTTAACAGACCTGTAACAACGCAGTAATATTAAGAATTTAGCTTTGGCGAATCAAAAATCTAATCCATCAATTCTACCTTATGAAAAACTTTTTACTGGTGCTGTGTTGCTTCCTCACACACTTATGTTTTAGTCAGACACTGGTTCCTTATTTACAGAACCCGACTCCCAATTCAATGATTGTCAACTGGAAAACATCTTCCAATAACGAGACTACCGTTTATTACGGGACTTCACCTTCCAATCTCAGTGTTACCGTCACCGGAACCACCAATATTTTTTCGGATACAGGTTACAGCAATAATTACTACTATCACACGGCAAAGATTACCAATCTTCAACCCAATACAAAGTATTATTATAAAGTAAAAACAGGAACGAGTGAGTCTTCGGTATACAATTTCCGCACCCTTCCTCTGCCGGGACAGGCTGTTACTGCAAATGGTAAAATCAGATTTCTGATCATGGGCGACAATCAGCTGAAAAACGAACCCAGATACGATTCTCTAAATCTTCACGCTTATAAAAAAATAAAACAGCGATTTGGTGCAACGGCAGATCCTTCAGACAATATTGCTCTGACTTTTATGGTTGGAGATCAGGTAGATGTAGGAACACTCGATCATTATGAAAATGTTCATTTTAAGAAAAACCAGAAACTTTCACCATACCTTCCGATACAAACCACGGTAGGCAATCACGAAACCTACGGAAGTTTAGGAATGAGCTCTTACTACGCCCATTTCTTTATTGATGAACTGAGCTACAAAAACATCAGCTCTGGAAACGAAAACTACTATGCACAACAGGCAGGAAACGTTCTTTTTGTAAGTTTAAGTTCCGAACATACAGGAGCTGCACAACAGACCTGGCTTCAGCAGATTCTTGCTGCCGCTGCTGCAGATAATACTGTACATTGGATTATTTCTCTTAGCCACAGACCTTATCAGGCTGAGCAATACGTTGGAGACATTTCTACATGGGTAAGAAACACAGCTGTACCTTTGTTGACAGCTTCTGATAAATATTTAATGCATATCGGTGCTCATCATCATCTGTATCACAGAGGACAGCTTAAAAACTCACCCAACTATCAGATTATTTCCGGTGGAACGGCGTGGGATCAGTATTGGGGAATGTCTAATGAGCAGGATTTTGACGATGTGCAGAAAACGCTTACCGACTGGACTTACCAGATCATTGAAGTAGATGTCATCAATGGTAAAGTGGATGTGGAAAGTTACTCAATCGGAAGTATTTACAATCAGAAAAACAGTGTAACTGTTGACAGTTTCCACCGGTATAAAAACCTGGCAAAACCAACAAAACCTGCAGTAACCAATGTTTTTACCGCACCAGTAACCTTACCTTTGACACTGAATGGGAGCGCTTTCTCAACCACAACTTCAGAACTTTTAAATACAACACAGTTTCTTGTCAGCAAAACTGCAGACTTTTCGGTTATTGATAAAGAATTTTACCGAGATTATGAAAACTGGTTTGGGAAAGAAGGTACAGGAAATCCTGATGTTACAAAAAACCTGAATGCAGGAATAGATATTACAAAAGCAACCATCGCAGCCAATTCAATCACCAATGGAGTTTACTATGTAAAAGTACGCTACAGAGACAGAAATCTTGAATGGAGCGACTGGAGTGATGTAAAACAGTTTGAGGTAACAGGAAGTGTGGTATCCAATCCTGCATTGGTTTTAGACAAAACCGAATATCTTCAGAACGAAGCTATCCTTGCAACTTACACAGACGGGCCCGGAAATCAACAGGACTGGGTTGGAATTTACAAAAAAGGACAAAATCCTTCTGCTGTAACTTCTCAGGGATACAAATATACCAACGGACAAACTTCGGGTACAGCCAATTTCAATAACGGTCTGCCAAACAAAGGGCAATATTTCGCAGGATTCTTTGCCAACAACGGCTATACCGAAATCACCGGCAGAAAAAGTTTCTATGTAGGACCGAAAGTCGTTTTGCAGACAACAGCCAGTTCTTATCCGGTAGGAGGAACTGTAGTGATCAACTACACCAACGGACCTAACCTCACCAATGACTGGATCGGAATTTACAAAATGGGACAGGTTCCGGGGTCAGCAAATCCTTCTGCGGCTTGGAGCTATGTAACCACCGCTGCGGGAACAAAAAACTTTACTGGGTTACCAAAAGGATACTATTACGCAACCTATCTTTTAGAAGACGGCTATACACAAATAGGAGAGAAGGTGTTCTTTAAAGTAGGTGATATCGTTACAGATCTATGGATCAACAAACCAGTCTATACTTTGGGTGAAAATATCACTGCATCTTGGACAGATTCTCCGGGAATCATAAAAGACTGGCTGGGAATTTACCCTCAAAGTGTTCAAATTCCGAATGACCAGTTTACCTCATACACGTATTTTGACGGAGTTACACAAGGCACAAAAACCATTACCGGAAATGTAAACGGTGTTCCGACCACAACCGGTAACTATTACATGGTGATGTTTACCAACGATTCTTATACAGAAGTTTCGAACAGAGTATCTTTCCAGGTAGTTGGTACACTGGGTACGAATGAAGCTCAAAGTGCTACCGAAAAAAATGTGATTCTCTATCCGAATCCTGCAAAACCGGGACAGCCTACTTTTATCAAAAGTGATTATCCTATTGAGAAAATTCAGCTTTTATCGGCAGCTGGACAACTTTTGTATGAAACAAAAAATATAAATGATCAGAAATTCTCTTTAGTAAACGAAAACTTACCTAAAGGTGTTTATTTTGTAAAAGTACATACCAGAAAACTATTTACTTTAAAACTTATCGTAGAATAATCTCATTTAATTTTAAACTAAAAAAATCCAATCTGTAATTCATAGATTGGATTTTTTGTATCTTAAATTAATTAAGAATATCAAGTAATTGGATGGTTTGAAATTAAAGCTCATAACCTTATAAACAGATTTTTGAGCTAATTACAAAGCATCAATCACCGAAAGTTTCATTAATCTTTTCGATGTCTACACCTTTATAATTCATGTAAAGATGAGCATGAAATTCATTAAGCTTTTGAAGTGTTTTCAAAAGTTCTTTTTTTTCTGCATTATTCAGCGTTGCCGACAAGACTTTTGATGTCTGATTGACCTTTGCTACCGACTGATGAAATATTTCTTCTCCTTTTTTTGTCAGATTCAGTCTTTTGCTCCGTTTATCATCTTCATCATTTTTTTCTTCTACAAATCCTGCTTCCAGAAGTCTTTTGATAATCTGAGTTCCGGTTTGTTTTTCGTGACCATTTCTTTCAATCAGTTGAATTTTTGTCAGATGAGGTTCATCTTTTAAACGGTAAATGTAAGTGAATTCTTCATTCGCTAAATCCGGAAAATCTCCCAAACCTTTTCTTATCAGCAGTTTCGAATATCTTCCCAACAAAAGAATCTGTTTGCAGATTTCGTTCTCAGTAAAAGAAACCTGATGATTTTCATTTTTAAAAAGCTTGGTCGGGCTTTCAGAAGAATACTTTTTATCATTCATCCACCTACGAAAATCTTCCACATCAGAATTGGGTTTATATATGTCAGAATTCTCAAATTCTTTCACTTGATGGAGCAGATCTATGAAAAAGTCGGTTTGCATAATTAATTTTGGTAAAGATATCAGTTTGTTTTTTCATGACAATTATAATTTAACATTACCCATTCCACCGTCGATTCCGATGATTTGTCCCGTTATCCAGGAAGAATCTGATGACAGTAAAAACGCAGTCATTTTCGCCATTTCCTGCACATTTCCAATTCTCTGCAAAGGATGTCTTTTGGCCGAAGCTTCACGTTTTTCAGGAGTTGATAAAAGTTGAGAAGCCAGATGGGTATCTGTCAAAGAAGGGGCGATTGCATTCACTCTGATTTTTTGAGCAGACAATTCTGCAGCAAGACTTTTAGTTAAGCCTTCAACAGCACTTTTACTTGCAGCAACCGATGCGTGAAAAGGCATTCCTAATTTTGCAGCAACTGAACTGAATAATACGATCGAAGCACTTTCAGACTTTTTCATATTCGGAAGCAATTTTTGAATACATTTAACTGCACCCAGAACATTGATTTCAAAATCATTTTTAAAATCATCTTCAGTCAATCGGCTGAATGGCTTCAGATTAATACTTCCGGGAGCATAAACCAGTCCGTCAACAACATCAGGGAAATTGATGTCATCAAAGTTTCCTTTGAGAATATCTAATTGATAGAATTCAATATCAAGAGCCTCAACTTCAGGATTCTGAGTTTTTGAAATACCGATAACGTGATTGTCTTCTGATAAAATTTTTGCAGTGGCAAATCCTATTCCCTGTCCGCAACCGATGATGACGATGTTTTTCATTGGTTTAAATTTAAATTAATTTAAAAAAAGTTAAATCAAAAGTTTAGCGTTTTGAGATTTTATTATGACTGATCACTCGTTGTCTGCTGCATTTGAACCGATCGATTTCCGGATTTCTTTTCATTAAATGTTTCTGACTGACTCCCGAATTCACCCTTTTTCTCCAAAGCCGAAAACTTGACGGCTTTAGTTCGGTTCTCATCAGTTCGATGACTTCAGATTCACTTATTTTAAACTGAAAATCAATTGCTTCAAACGGAGTTCTATCTTCCCAAGCCATCTCAATAATCCGATCTGTTTGCTGTGCATCAAATTTTTTCTGCATTTTTATTCTGATTTTTGTTTCTTCTGCATTTTTCGCTGCAATATTTCACATCGTCCCAGTTTTTCTGCCATTTTTTTCTCCAGTTGAAAGACAATCCGCAGACTTCACAGATCTTTGACGGTAAGTTGGCAGGCATTTTTATTGAATAAAATTTTTATACTGATTGATCACAATGTCTTTCGCTCTCAGATCGTGCATCATATTGTAGAGCCCAAAAAACGTTCGATTCAGATAAATAAAATGCTTTGATCCTCTGTTGGCATTCATTCCTTTCATATCGCTAAGTTTTGCATAACGCTGTCCGAGATCTGCAATTTCCTGAAAGAAAGATTCGTCAGAAAAATCAAATTTTTCTGCATTGAATGGTCTTGTGAATAATTCTAAAAGCTCATGAAATAATTTGGTGAAAAAAACCTGTTCTTCAGAAGAATCATCGTGACGCAAAATCTCAAGTTGATACAATTTTTCCCTGAAAATATCAGGATTATTTAGCTTTTCTTTTTTCGCCAATTCAAAGTAAGGTTTATAAAAATCATTCGGGATTTCTTTGATGCATCCAAAATCAATCACCAGTAATTTTTTGTCATCCGAAACGAGGAAATTTCCCGGATGCGGATCTGCGTGTACTTGTTTCAGAACGTGCATTTGGTACATATAGAAATCCCAAAGTGTCTGTCCGGTCTTGTTGAGGTCTTCCTGAGAATTATTTTGTTTTGTGAATTCGGAGAAATGTTTCCCATTCATCCAATCCATCGTGATGATTCTTTCACTGGAGAATTCCGGATAATATTCAGGAAAATCAAGATTCGGAAGATGACTGCACTTTTGAGAAATTTCCTGACTTCTTTTAAGTTCCAGATCGTAGTCTGTTTCCTCAAACAATTTATTTTCTACTTCCTGAAAATAAGATTCTGAACCTTCTTTTCTGATATTAAACATTTTCATTGCAATCGGTTTTACCATTTTCAGATCACTCGAAATGCTTTCTCTCACTCCCGGATATTGGATTTTTACCGCAAAGTTTTTACCATTTTTTTTCGCTTTGTGAACCTGACCGATGCTTGCAGCATTGACTGATTCTGGTGTAAACTCATCAAATAAGTCTTCAGGATTTTTTCCAAAATATTTTCTGAAAGTCTTCTTTACCAAAGCTCCGGAAAGGGGAGGGACGGAAAACTGCGACAGTGAAAATTTTTCTACATAAGCCTGCGGAAGAATGTTTTTTTCCATGCTCAGCATCTGAGCCACTTTCAATGCAGAACCTTTCAGTTCTTTTAATGAATCATAAATATCAGAAGCATTGTCTTCGTTTAATGTTTTCAGCGCTTCATCTTCATTTTTATCTTTTATGATTTTGTTTCCGTAATATTTGATATAGTTGACACCGACTTTTGCACCTGCCTTCAGCAAACTGCCTGTTCGTTCTAATTTTCCTGTAGGTATCTTATTGAGTGTTTTCATCTGCAAATTTCTTTTTTTACGAATTTCAAATTGAAGTTGTTTTTTAATGATATTTTATCTTGCTTTTCTGAATTTTTCTTTAAATAAAAACTTACCCAGATCAACAACTTTACGCAAGGGCTCGTTATCCATCAGTTCAAAACCTGTGTCGATTGTTTTTTCAATGAAAATGTCTGTCTTTTCAAACGAGGGCGATGTATCTTTTTTCCAGAATTCGATGGCGGAAACCAGATGA
Source organism: Chryseobacterium sp. DT-167 (assembly GCF_058310155.1). Lineage (NCBI taxonomy): Bacteria > Pseudomonadati > Bacteroidota > Flavobacteriia > Flavobacteriales > Weeksellaceae > Chryseobacterium > Chryseobacterium sp. DT-167. The sequence goes on from NZ_JBZEEQ010000016.1 coordinate 98,468, forward strand.
AGCCACAATGCTTCTTCTCTCGCTTTTTCGTGAAGATTTTTTAGGTCTTCCTTCGACTTTCTGATCATTTCCCAATCATTAAAATCTAATGTTCTGACGAAATTTCTGTGAGTTTCTTTAAGCTGATTTGAAATTTTAGCCGAGTGCAATTTGTCATTCCCCAGAATCATTAAAACCAATGATCTGTTCATGGTCATATTTTCAAAGAAGATGAAATAGACGTTGAGCAATTTTTCTTTTGAGGTTATCTCATCCGAACTGTTGACTTCCCAAGCCAACTCTACAGACTTGTCAAAGAGGTTTACCAACATTTGCTTTTCGATTTGCTCAAAGCCCGAAAAATAATCGTAGAAATCTTTCTCTTCAAACTCATTATCTTTTGCAAAACGGTAAACGTTTTTTGGTCTTTCACCATGATTCAAAATATAATCGCCATACAATTCAAATATTTTATCCTGCGTAATCAGATTTTTACTTTCCATTTTAATCTTTTATTTATAAGCTAAATTAGTAATTAATTTTACTAAAATTTAAATTAAAGTATTTTATATTTAAATATATAACATTCAGATTTTCAATAATTATCAAGTACTTTAATTTAATCGGGAACCTTTGAAATGCTGTCGAGTATTTAAAAGATTCTTTTTTACCATATGGTAAATTATCTGTAAGGAATATAAAGTATCTTTAGTTTATGAAAGATTTTATTGACTATATTCTGCAGTTTGGCAACTTAAACAGACAGCAGATTGACCTTATCACCAGCAAAGCAACGATGCTTGATCTTCATAAGGGAGAATACTTTTCTGAAGCAGGTAAAATCCCAAATCGGGTGGGGTTTATCTTGGAAGGGGTCGTACGTTTCTGCTATTATAACAATAAAGGTGAGGAGATCACTCATCATTTTATTGATGAGAATAATTTTGTTTCTGACCAGCAAAAATTTGAAGCACAAATGGTTGCTTCAGATTATATACAGGCTGTTACGGACTGTAAGTTGCTTGTTTTCTCAAAGAAAGACTGGGATGAAATAGGCAATACGATCGTCGGTTGGCATTCTATTACAGGTCTGATCCTAAAAAACTGTCTTTTAAAAACGATTGAAAGAAGAAGCCCGTTGATTTCAGAAGATGCGACTACCCGTTATTTATCGTTTCTTGAAAAGTTCCCGGCTCTTGTCAACAGAATACCTCTCTCGTATGTTGCTTCTTATTTGGGAATAACGCAGCAATCACTAAGCAGGATAAGAAAAAATATCAGATAAATCACTTTTTACCATTTGGTAAACATTTTCTTTTTTGAGAAGTCGAAATTTGTATTATTAATTTTAAAAGATAAAAAAATGGACAAAAAAGTAGTTTTAATTACAGGTACAAATAGTGGATTCGGATGGCTTACTGCCAATAGTGTTGCAGCTTTAGGGCATAAAGTGTATGCTACTATGAGGGATACAGACGGAAAAAATGCCGATAAAGCAAAAGCCTTGGAACAGATAGAAAATATAACTGTTTTGGATTTGGCACTCACTGATGAGACAAGTATAAAAAATGCAATCGACACTATTATAGCTAAAGAAGGAACCATCGATATCCTGGTAAACAATGCAGGTATATCAATGTTTGGTGTGGCGGAAAGCTCTACTCCTGAGGATTTACAACGAATGATTGATGTCAATGTAATTGCTCCATGGAGACTGATGAAACTGGTATTACCTTTTATGCGTAAACAATCGGAAGGTTTAATTATCAACGTTTCCAGCGGATGGGGTAGATTCTCAGCTCCTTTTTTTGCAATGTATGGTGCATCAAAATTCGCTCTTGAAGGTTTGAGCGAAAGTCTACATTATGAACTGCGACCATTTGGAGTTGATGTAGCCATTATTCAGCCAGGCTCGTTTCCTACCGAAATGTCTCAAAAAGTTCAATTTGGCTCTGACGCATCCGTTGCTGATGATTATAAAAAGATCGCTGATATTCCGGATAAAATATTTGGGGCAGTTGGTAAAATGTTTGAAACGGTAAATCCTGATCCGCAGGAGGTTGCAGATGCGGTCGTAAACCTGATCAATTTACCGAAAGGACAAAGACCGCTGAGAACAGTTGCTGACCTCACGACGGGAGAAATTGTAAGAGCTGCCAACGACGCTGTGGCTGTTGAATATGCAAAAGTATTAACAGCATTTGGAATGCAGGATCTTTTAGCCTGAAAATTTTGATTTTAAATAATCAATAAAGGTTGATAAGATGATTCCCTTTTGACTCTGATTCCTTTTAAAAGAATGTCAGAGTCAAAAGGGAATTATTTTTCAAAAATATAAATCTTCCGAATAAGTTTAAGATCCTTTTACAATAGCATGATAACTTATGATTTGATTGTGAAAGACTTGAGATTATTTCGGTATTATTGAAACGGCAAAACCACCGCTTCGAGCCATTTTAAAATTAATTTTTGACCGATCCGTTATGACCTTTTTATAAATCCTGTAGCTTTGCGGGTTGTCAATATAGTCGGCATCTTTTCCATCTTCGTATATTGTGGCTTCATATCTTCGGTTTTTCCCTAAAAAAGAAAAATCTAAAGTGTAACTCCGTTGATTTTCATCTGTGATACCACCTACAAACCACGTTTCTTTACCTTTTGCCTTTCTGGCGGTCACAATAAAGTCACCGGGCTCTGCAGACAGAATTTTTGTATCATCCCAATCTGCGGCTACATCCTTTATAAACTGAAATGCGTCCATATGTTTTTTGTAGTTTTCCGGTAAATCTGCTGCCATCTGTACCGGCATATACATTACTACATAGAGTGCAAGCTGTTTTGCAAGGGTAGTTTTCACAAAACGCTGATCTCCGGGAAAATAGTAATTTAATCGGGTCTGGAAAATACCGGGTGTATAATCCATCGGTCCGCCTACCCATCTGGTAAAAGGAAGAATAGTCTGATGATCAGGGTTGTTTCCTAAAAAAGCTTCATGCTCTGTTCCACGCGCAGCCTCTGCCGATACCCAATTGGGATATGTTCTGCTTTCTCCGCCCGGTCGTACAGACTCATGTGAGTTGACCATGATTTTATATTCATCAGCCTTCTCCACAATTCTGTAATAATGATCAATCATCCATTGAGAATTATGGTGCTCACTTCTTGGAATAATATCTCCCACATAACCTGTTTTTACAGACTGATAGCCATATTTGTTCATCAGCTGAAATGCTTTATCTGCCCACCGCTCATAATTGGTGGCAGAACCGGAGGTTTCATGATGCATAATAAGTTTCAGACCTTTAGAATGAGCATACTCATTAAGCATTTGAATATCAAAATCAGGAGTTGGAGTTATGAAATCAAATACAAATTCCTTCGAATGGTTGATCCAGTCTTCCCAACCGATGTTCCAGCCTTCAACAAGCAGACCGTCGAAGCCGTTTGATGAGGCAAAATCGATATATTCTTTCACTTTTTGATTATTAGCTGCATGTTTTCCGTTAGGTTTTATTGTTGAGTAGTCTGTTTCTCCGATGCGGATATTGGTTTTTGGTTCCCCATATGCCCATTGTGATTTTCCGATGATCATTTCCCACCATACTCCCATATATTTTGTGGGTTTGATGTAAGAGGTATCGGTATATTTTGTGGGCTCGTTGAGGTTAAAAAGCATTTTAGAATCAAGAATTTCTTCAGCTTTTTGGGAAGCAATTATGGTTCTCCAAGGGGTAACGGAAGGCGTTTGAATATATCCCTTTGCTCCCTGTCTGTCGGGTGTAAGATGTGTTTTAAATTTAAAATTTTTTGTATCAACTTCAAGGTTTGAAGCAGGATAGTGCAACACTGCCGCTTCTGCAATGTTTATGTACAGTGGCTCTTTGCCTTCCTTTTTTAACATAAGCGGCGATTGAACAGCATCCTTAATCAATGTCTGTGAAGAATGCCTGTCAAAAGCCTGATCCCATCTTGCCGGAATTTCAGAAATCAGGGTTGTCTGATAAGGGTATTCGTGTGAGTCGTAGTCTCCTACGATCCACCACGCCTTTAGGTCAGCAGGAAAATCAAATTCTGAATCTTCTTCAAGGATTGTAAAATAATTCAGGTTTTTCTGTTTGGGAAACTCGTATCTGAATCCCAATCCGTCATTAAACAGCCTGAATCTTATAACAATATTTCTGTCTGTGATAGTCTGTTTTAGAGTAACAGCCAGCTCATTGTAATGGTTGACATAGCTTTTCTTTTCGCCTAAAACGGGTTGCCAGGATTCGTTTTTAGAGCTGTAATTTTCATCCGTTTTTATAAAACCTTTGTTCAAATGAGATGTTTCATCCACAGGTTTCGAACTTATCGGAATAGTTCCTGTATCATTCAGTAATCGCAGCCCCATTTTAGAATCTTCGATAACTGTACTTCCGTTTAAGTTTAGATTATAATAAGGAATTCCTTCCGTGACGTGGAAATTCATCACAAATTTTCCGTCAGGTGATTTTAAAGTCTGAGCTCCGGTATTAGCAAAGACTGTTAAAAGCAAAAACACTTCAATTGTAAATTTTTTCATAAGTAAGATTTGGTATATTTAAATTATCAAAATTTTAACCAAAATATATGTCTGGTTAAATATCCTGACTTAATATTATCATGAATGTCAAATTCCTATTTGCTGGGAATCGTGTGATTTATCAGAAAAAATCGCTTTATAGCCTTAAAATTTTGTTGAATAGACTTTGAAAAATATTCATGGATATGACAAAAAACGGATACGGCAGAATAGGAGAAGTCTTTTGAATCAAATTAGTTAGACAGAAACAGACGCTTTAAGAAGTAATAATATAAAACAACCCTTTCCGGCAGACAGAAAGGGTTATTAAAAATTTAGAATAAATTGCGATAAATGTGTAATCAATTTCTTAATACTGAATGACTTTAATTATACCAAAATAACGCTATGACTATGATCATAAGAGTTGTGCGAACTATTGTTTTAAATTGTTCACACTTAATCACAGTTATATATGAAATATTTATTATGCTTCAGCCATTTATCATGGAATTTTGTTTAT
>NZ_JBZEEQ010000017.1:0-74432 GCF_058310155.1 Chryseobacterium sp. DT-167
AGGAAATACCATTTCTTATGACTTAAACGGGAACATGACCAGTCATCTAGATAAAGGAATTCTTGAAATAAAATATAGTGAGCTGAATCTGCCATCTTATATAAAATTTAATAATTTTGTACAAAGAGTTGGCGGTGATGTATACCGGAACCTGAGCTATTCTTATCGCGCAGATGGAGTAAAAATAAAAAAGACACACCATTATTTCTCAGGAAGAAACAGAGCAGATGCTTTTGCAGTTACAGAATACATTGACGGATTTCAATATAGTGAAGATACCGCAAATATTGGCCTTGCCGGGCAGAACTTAAAGTTTTTTTCAACTTCAGAAGGATATTTTGATTATCAGAATAATCGTTATATTTACCATTACATAGACCACTTAGGAAATGTGAGAGTCAGCTTTACTAGAGAAGGCGGCACGGCGATCATTGTAGAGCAAAACGATTATTATGCATTTGGGTTAAAACACGGCGGTCCTACTGTTGATCTTAACGGAGTGAACTACAAGTATCAATACAACGGTAAAGAATATCAGCAGGAAACCGGCATGTATGATTACGGTGCAAGATTCTATATGCCTGATTTGGGAAGATGGGGTGTTGTAGATCCTTTGGCAGAAATGAATACCAGATTCTCACCGTACCATTATGCAGCCAACAACCCGATGAGATTTATCGATCCTGATGGAAGAAATGCAATGGATACGATGATGCAGCTTGGCGGAACGTGGCAGAATGTAGGATATGGTTACTTTAATGCTGAACTCGGGAAATACATCGATTACGAAGGAAATGTGATGAATGCTGCTCAGGTTCTGGAATCAAGAGCCTTTATTAACGGCGGTGGTGGAGCTGGAAGTGGTGCTGTAGATGTTGTTCTGCAAGAACTAGTGATGACTGGTAAGGGCAGTAAAAAAACGTTTAATAACTTTGAAAATCTGGACTATAATAGATTTATCCTGTCAAACAGTATATTAGGAGCTTTAGGAAACTGGAATTATGATGTTAACAGTGCCAACATGGGACAATACATCATGAACTCTAAAGCCTCTATGGAGGTGGCAGCGGTTGAAAGATTCTTATTTATTGATATACCTTTGTCTTTTGCGGGTGGGGAACTTCTTGCTGCTGGATGGAGAGCTGGTAATTTTAGTAAACTTGGACTCAATTTATATTCAAGAATTATCTCTTCAAATACAAATAGAGTTTTTTGGTCTGGAGGTCGAGATGTATTAAAAGCAGCAATGCAATATGCTGAAAATAACGGAGCTATTACTCTAGAAATGACAAAGGTAGGAAAAGGATTAAGTTCTTTTGGCAATGTATTGGAGAAAGTTGTTGGAAGAGAGACGTCTTGGAAAATAATGGAACCAGTATGGAAAACAACATCCAAAGCTTATGCAACCGGAACAAAAGGTGTTGTACAAGTTTTTCATAATGCTACATATGGTATTAGAATAGACAGCGTTTGGGGAACAACAGAATATGGAATTTTAAATGGAAGAAATCCGATAATATATAATAACGTTTTTATACCATGATAGATATAAAAAAAACAAAAATTTATTTTTCATATAAAGGTAATATTGATGCCTATGCTAGGGCTACGATTAATCGTCAACCTGAAATTACTACTAAAGAATGGATGATGATTGATAGTTTTGTTCAAGACACATTGCTTATAAAAAGAAATAAAGCTTCAACTACTTTTGCTGAAAAGTTGTTTGAAAAAATGAATGAGTATTGTGAAAATAAAGAAGTAATTGATTATATATTACAAAAGGTAAAATGATTGTTATACTCAAATATAAATCTTATGACTACTATCACGAAATTTGGTAATGTTCCAAGTTAATGATGGGCATTAAAAAAAATACAACTCGCTGATTTTCAATGTCTATTAATAATTATAAATAAGAGTAGGCATTCCCTACTCTTGTTTATTTTTGGCGATAAAAACATATCTAAATGACTGAAGATCATTCCTCGTGTATCAGAATTAGTGATGAGCTAATATTATTTAATTTTTATTTTTAATCAAATTATTTAAATTTACCTAAAAATATTACCAAAAACTCTGAAGTTAGCAGTTATACCTACAGAGCAGACGGAGTAAAAGTAAAGAAGCTCTTTAACGGTTTAGAAACAGATTATCTGGACGGTTTTCAGTATAAGTTTACCCATGCCTGGGAAGCTCCTTCGGGAACGATGACCAGTGTTGAGATGAAACTGAGAATCATCCCTACATCAGAAGGATATTATGATGCTTTGCGGAATGCTTATTTTTACAATTATACCGATCATTTAGATAGGCGAGTAAAAGAAAATCTTTTACGAAGACTACGAACGTAGTTCAGTAAGAGTAAGCTACAGTGACAGAGACGGTAATGATGAAGTGACGGGTGATATTGTAGTAAACAATTGTTATGATACTCCGGACGGACAGATATGTAACAATTACATTATCACAGGCGAAACGGAAGGGGTTACCAATTACTATCCTTTGGAATGATGGACACCATTGAGTACAACATTTTTGATAATGCCTACCTATATAAGTACAACGGTAAAGAACTCCAAGAGACGGGAATGTATGACTACGGAGCAAGAATGTACATGCCGGATATCGGTAGATGGGGGGCATAGACCCGCTGGCCGAAAAAGCCCAAGATTGGACTTCGTATCGATATGCCTTTAACAATCCAATAAAATATTTGGATACAAGCGGCTTATACGAAACTGATGGTCATTTTTGGACTGTTTATTTAATGGCAACTATGATGGGTAGAAAAGATGCTTACACATTAGTATATTATGCTGAAGCTCCTGACAATATAATGGCTAGAAATGGTGAAGTAATTTCTACTGTTGGTTTTATGGGCTTACCGACCTCCAAATCAATACAGAAGAGTACACATGCATTCATTGGGGGTTCCTCCCAAAATGCACGTAATATTGCATATAATATGTTATATAATGCTAGTAATAATGAAGACATTGGAACTGCTCTACATTATTATGGCGATAGTTATGCTCATTCTCAACTTGGCAATGAAGAAATGATGTATTCTCCGGGAGCGGGTCATCTGGGAGATTGGCACGATCCAGATTATATTTCTAAGAGACCAGAATTGTATCTTGACTACGTAAATAATTTATCAAACGCATTAGGTTCTAAAATTGGTGGAGGAAAAATTGATATGTTTACATTCAATTACGTTGCAAGTAGTGGTGGAACTACTGAGCAAAATAGTGCAGTTTTTGAAACTGAAATAAGAATCAGGGAGGGAGCTCGCACATTCTCCGTAGCAGGTAATCAAGTTGGAGTGATTAATAATTATATGAAAGCGAGAAATGGTCATTTTAGAGGACAGGCTAAATCAAATGTAATTAATACAAATGTCGATATGTATAAGAGAAATAAAAAAGGAGAATGGGAGAAGACAACCGGAAATAGAACTTTTGTAACTTTTGCCCAATAAAAAAACATTATGAAACAAAAATTTTTATTCAGTTTGTTATTTCATGTGCTGTTCTCAGTATTATCCTTCATTTTAATAAAATTATTTTTACATGATTTCGATCAAGAAATGTATTCTTATTTTTTTTACTTTTGTATCGGATATTGTCTTGTGAATTTAATATCTATGCTATTATTAATGCTATTATTACCTAAAGCAGTCAGTAAAAGTTTACTATATTTATGTGTTTTTTTATTATCAACTTTTGTATTAAACTTCTATTCATTTTTTATATTTAAAAAGATTTTATTTTTAGATATCTTTGATACAATGTACAAATCTAGTAGTGGTATCGCACTAATATTACATATAAGTATTTTGCTTTCAATTCTGACTATTTCTTTCAAAAAAGATTACTTAACTTAAAAATTCAATGTACATGGCTAATAACGATGACAATTGATCTAAATAACTAATAACAATTTCAAAACCTCAATTCTGCCGTTTTGTACTCTACTGCTCTAAGTTATAAACTTGGAGCAGTAAATAAGCAAAATTTCTGAAATTTTAATTTCTTTATTGATGTAATGCTAGCCTTGTCTATATATTATCACTAAAAAAAACTTAGAAGCACTTATCAAGTTGATAGATTAGTCAATGTTAGGCAATTTAAAAATTTTCACACAATAAGATAATATTGTCACAAAATGCAAAGTTGTCATTGATCCGATGATAATGAATAGTGATAAACTCGAAGTGTCTTGAACCTATGATGTATCAAGATTCTATTTCACAGATATTAAACTACTAAAAAAAGAAGGGATGTTTTTACATCCCTTCACTTTATTACTGAGGTTGAATTTCAAACAAGGTATCACCGCAAGAAGTTTCATCCAACTGTCTCAGGGTCTGCCCGTTGAATGTACAGACCTCAATTCCATTGGTATCACAACTTTTCGGTGTATCCACGCAAGCTGCTTCGCCCATGTTACCTAAACGGTAACCAATTTCAACAGCTTTCTTGCTGTCACTTTTTTTCGCTGCAAAAGCAGCTCCCGTAGCCATTACCATAATGACTGCCGGCATAATGAACTTTTTCATAATAAAAAATGTTAAGTGTGTGCCTACTCTGTAAGGTTTTCGGCTTTCCCTTTATTTTAAAGCTTTCAGGAGACTTTCCCTGAAGCCGTAAGAAATGATTTCAGTTCCGATGATTGCATACAAGTGATCTTCTGTAATCATTAAGCCGCTCACTTTTTTATGATTGCGATCCGGAATATAAACACTGCCCACATAGGTGCGATTCTCAATGTTGTAGATATCAATAATACTTGCTGATTTCCATTTTTTCTTGGATTCATTTTTTCCCATGAGATTTGAGTTGTTGAATAGGTATTTTTTGTAAATCGCCTGCAGCTTATTCACTCTGTAAGATGGTGCACTCATTTTTTTGCGTCCATCAGATAAGGTGGTTGTTTGTATTTTGGCAATTGAAGTCGTATCAATGGTATTCTGGATGAAGTGATCACCAAGATTTTGATTCATTACGATCAACTGATTTCTGTAAGTGTAGGTGTAGATCAGTTTTTCTCGATCTGATTCTGATATCAATAATCCATCAGAATCAAAGATTCCGTCCATCTGTTTTTTTAGTAGTTCAGGATGGAGCTTTACTTTTTTTGCATCATTCAGATCAAGAATTCCCAATGTAAAGGCTGTGGTTCTACCGCTGATCGTACGAAACACCAATCTTGTACTATCTACTACAGCAAGCTGATCAAAATAAGCATCTTTATAACTTATAGTTTCAGCAGCAGAATTACCAATAATTCCTCTGAAAATAACCGGCACGCTTCCATCATGTAAGTAGTAATAAGGTGATTTGATTTGTAATCTTAAATTCTTATACAGGTAAACATAGGTGTCTAATTGTATTTTAAAATCCGAGGATGTGGAAAGATTTTTGGATAGAATTTTTGCTTCTAAAGGACGGGTGATATTTCCTAAAAATATGTTGGTTAGATCTTGACCCGCAAAATAATAGAAGTCACTATCGAGTTCTCTCTTTTCCTGCTCGATCAATCCATTAGGAAAAAACCTTCTCGTAAAATTATTCTCTTTTTTAATAATATGTTCTGATGAAATGAATAGAATAATAACTAATGCAATACTCGATAGATTGCTGATGACAAGGAGGTAAATACTTTTCCTACGAGATAAATTTCTGATTATATTTTCTATATAAATAGCTGCAATTCCAATTAAAACGCAGATTATATTAAATATGAGATGTTCCGTCCAGTTCATTTTCTCCAGAATACCTCCGCATGAGCAGGGAACAAATTCACTGTAGTTTAAGATCAGGAATATATAGATGGTAAAAGCGGACATCAAAGCAGTGGAAGCGTAGAGGCCCGATAATCGGGTCAGCGGAATGGTGAGCATTGCTACGATAATGAATTCAATAAGGATGACACCATAAGAAGTGGCTTCTGCATAGGCAGTTAATAAAGGAGACTGTCCAATCTGCACCTGAAAGTTTTCAAAATCCAGTATTTTGCTGATTGCTGCATAACAAAAAAGCAGTATAAAAAAATAGGTAATCACTTTAACGATTATAGGATATGTCTTTCTCATGGTAGATATTTATAAATTTTAACAGACTTGAATCAATCTCCATTTGATCTTCCTTCCACAATAGTCAGGCATTTTCTCACCCTTCAATAATGTGATTGTCGTTCTAAAATTCCCCATACTTTCCCAAATGCCGCTTTCTGGACATGGTAAGCCTGTGACAACTGATATGGGGGTATGGGGAATCATAAGTCATCTATTTTAATTAATTATTCGGAACAACCCGCCAGTTATCGCCATCTCTTACCGGCGGGTCGGGATCTACAATTTCTTCTGATGTTTTGGCAGAATCTCCTTTCATCATCATAGTTTTTTCAATCTGATCAGATCGATCATCACGTACATTGATTTCCTCATCTCGATGGGTACAGTTTTGCATAAAAACTGAAGCTATCGTTATACTAAAAATTGGGATAAAATTTTTCATTTTTAATTTTTTTGGTTGGTTATCCCGGCCGGATTGAATTAGAATTCTGAAGCCAAAGTTATAGGACGAAAATCCCTGAAAAAACTGTTCTATGGGGCGATTTTAAAATAGGCACGGATCAATTTTAAAATTGATACATCAATAAATTACCTTTTATCGCCTTATCAATCGGTATTCCGTAAAAACAGCCATGGGTAAGGTTTCAGTTCTCCGAAAACTGCTTTATTTAAAGGCAAAATGTTTAATTTTGAGATGGTGAGGTTCTAATAATCAGTACATGAAAAAGTTAAATTACTTTCTCGTCCTATTTTCTGCATTTTCACACCTGCTATTTTCCCAGCAAAAAAAAGAAAAGACGTTCAGTGTGATCAGAAAAAACTACGAAAAAATGACCATTGACGACATGGATGCGATGCCCTATGTGAAGCTGTACATACAGAAGGCTAAAAGTGAAAAAAATCTTCCGAAATTAATTCAGGGATATCGGGACGGTCGGCAGTTTGATTACCACAATAAAATCAAGTATGCTGACAGTGCGATAGCGGTCAGTTTAAAACACGGAACCAAGGACGACATCAGCAAAGATCATCTAAGCAAGGGCATCATCTACTATTTTTATCAAAAAAAATACAAACTGGCTTTGGATGAATATCTGAAGGCATATGATTATTCAAAAGGCTCAAAAGATGACTATCACCATCATAAGGTAATTTATCATCTGGGAATTGTCAAAGAACATTTGGGGTATTATGATGAGGCTTTAGAACACTTTGAAGACTGTGCTGCTTTTTATAGTTTAAGACCCAAGAAGAAACTTCACGACAATGAGCAGTTCAATTACAAAAAGGCTTATCTGAACAGCCTTCATCAGATGACAGTCATAAACCGATACGGTAAAAACTTTAAGAAAAGTGACAGCCTTAGCCAGTTGGGCTATCAATTGACCTTAAATGATCGTGATTTTGCACTTGAAAACTCCTATTTTCTTAAATGCATCGGCATTTCAAAATTTCATAAGAAAAAGTACGCTGAAGCAGAGAAAGACCTGGAAAGAGCACTGCCTGTTATTCTGAAACGAAATGACTTTGCTTGGGCTTCAGTCATTTACTATTATCTGGGCAAAATCTCCGAGGCGCAAAATGATATTGATCGGGCGATCCAGTACTACGGTGAAATTGATATGATCTTCGAAAAGCATGAATTTATACTGCCTGAGGTTTACAGGAGCTATCATTTTCTTATTGAATATTATAAAAATAAAAAAATTGATGAGAGCAAACAGCTTTATTACACCAATCAACTGCTTAAAGCCGACAGTTTAATCTCCAAAGATTACCCTTATCTGTCCTTAAAGCTCCATAAAGATTATGACCGCAAAACATTGATCGAGCAGAAGGACGATCTGGAGAAGACCAGTACAAGAAAAATAAGATTTGCAAAGATCCTCATATTTTCAGGATCAATTGTCCTTGTGCTTTTTGCCGTTCGATACATCAAGGACCGGAAAATAAAAAAACAATATGATCTGCTGCAAAAAAGGATAGCTGACGGTACCTATATTGTCAAAGACATCATACAGGATGAAACCGTTGAAGACACATCACGGAAAACCTCTTTGACACCAGAAATGAGTCTTGAGATCAGGGAAAAACTTGAGAAATTTGAAAAGGAAAAACAATTTTTGAAGAAAGGACTCACCGAAAAGGACGTTGCAGTAAAACTGTCAACCAATTCCCATTACCTGTCGGTCTACATCAATGAACACAAGGGGATGAACTTCAATAAGTATATGGCGGAGCTCAGGATCAACTATATCACCCATCTTCTCAATACCAATAACATGTATCTCCGATTTACCATTGAGGCGCTGGCGAAGGAGTGCGGTATTGCATCTCGCCAGAATTTCTCCAACCTTTTCTTTGATATCAACGGCATACGTCCGACCGACTATATCAAGAAGCGAAAACAGGAGTTGGGGATCAGCTGATTGTAGCATGTATAAACGATTTTTTGTAAATTTCTGAAAAAAGGACATGGTAACAAAAGCTGTTTTTAGAAAAATCACAAAATTACATGACGATCTGGAGTTGAAGATCAATGAAGTGTACGACGATGATCAGGATATGGTCAAGGTCGCAGAGAAGTCCTTGATCATGATCGATGAATCCATCAGAAAGTTAAAGGAGATGATCTCGTCCCATCATTTTGAAACTGTCGCCGAAGAGGTTTACTTCTTTAAAAAACTAAAGCCCCAATTCATTTCAAAATTCATCTACTATTCTACGATTTTAGAACTCGAATCCCACAAACCAAATGCCGGCGACAAGACTTTGAAGAAATACTATGAGGCAGAGCAGGAGAAGCTCAACAATTTTTATCTCGAGCAGGCAGAGTTTTACAGTTATTACCGGCGGGAGGCGACCTATCTCGATCACAAGATATTTGTCAGAAATTCTTACGACCTGAAAATGAAATTGTCGTTCGGTTTTTACAATTTTGACACCAGTTTTACCACTTCTCACGATCATTTGATCGCAAGATTCATTGCCATCCGGCAAATCGACCAGTATCTAAAAAAGCAGCTTCAATACCTAATTAAAAACCCCAATGGCAAAGCTTTGTCGCCATTGGTTTGGTCAGCCTCCAAGGTGGGCTTGATAGAACTGGTTTATGCCCTGTATCAAATGCGGTGTTTTAACGGCGGCAATGTGGAACTCAGTGAGGTCATCAAATTTGTGGAGAAATCTCTGGACACGGACTTGGGGAACTTTCACAAAACGATTTTTGAGATCAGGAACCGTAAACAGGGTCCGACAAAGTTCCTGCATTTGGTCAGTGACCATCTCACTCAGCACTTTATGAATACCGAAGGGGAGTGATTTTTTTTGAAAACCTCAAATGGGATTGGACATTTGAGGTTTTCTTTTAATCTTTATTGATCAGATGTTTGAGATCAGGGTCATTTGAAATTCTTTCCATTTCCTTTTCAATAATGCTGCGGATATCAGCTTTGATGTTCTTGTAGTTGTCTTCAATCTCTTCCCGCATACAGTTATTTCCCTGCTCATCGACAAACGAGCGGATCTGAGGTATTTTTTGATAATCCTTTTCCTCCGCAGAAAGTTTAATGGTGTCAACGACAATCTCCGAATGGAAGATTTTTTGTTCAATTCGTTCATCAAAATTGTCAGAAACCGCACCGACGAAAAATCCCTGTGTCAATGTTGAAATCTTAGAGGCTGGGATCAGGCTGTCCAACTGTGTAGAAATGGACGTTGAAGTGTCATTTCTATTGATGGAGATGCTTTGTCTTTTCTGCAAGACCTTCCCAAACCTCTCTGACAATGATTTAGCGGTTTCGCCGACCACCTGTCCGCTGAAAATATTGCCTACGGTGTTCTGGATCACTTTGCTTTCTTTATCTCCATAGTCCCTTGTCAGCTGGGAGAAATCCTGAAACCCTAAACAAACCGCCACCTTGTTGCTTCTAGCCGTTGCGATCAGATTGTCCAGTCCTCTGAAATAAATCGTAGGAAGTTCATCAATGATGACTGAGCTCTTCAGCTGACCTTTCTTATTGATCAGTTTGACAATTCTTGAATTATACAGTCCCAATGCCGCAGAGTAGATATTCTGGCGATCCGGATTATTGCCTACACATAATATCTTCGGTTCATTCGGATTGTTAATATCCAACGAGAAATCATCTCCTGTCATCACCCAATAGAGTTGCGGAGAGATCATTCGTGACAAAGGGATCTTTGCTGAGGCGATCTGTCCCTGCAATTGATCCTGTGCGCCACCTTGCCAGGCATCCATAAAAGGGGAGAGGTAGTTCTCCAATTCTGAGTAGGAAGTAAGGATCGTAAATACATCCTCATATTTTTTATTCAGCAGTTCAATGGCGTGGGGAAAAGTACAGTATTTACCATCCTCATAAATTTTCAGAAACCAAATGATGGCTGCTAAAAGGATGATCGGGCTTTCCACGAAAAAATCGCCCTGCTTTTGGATCC
The DNA here is from genome assembly GCF_058310155.1 of Chryseobacterium sp. DT-167. Taxonomy (NCBI): domain Bacteria; kingdom Pseudomonadati; phylum Bacteroidota; class Flavobacteriia; order Flavobacteriales; family Weeksellaceae; genus Chryseobacterium; species Chryseobacterium sp. DT-167. The sequence goes on from NZ_JBZEEQ010000017.1 coordinate 10,541, forward strand.
AGCTTCTGTTCAGATTAAGCATAATGGTGTAAGCGGCCTCATAGGCATCAGAGATGTCCGTCATAAAATCCGGATTCAGCGGATTGCATCGGTGGCTTTTCCTGGGATCATCAAAGTTGATGACGAAGAATTTTGGCTTTACCTTGTACTTGTCACTGTGCTTCAGCAGATGATTATATGCAATGCTGGAAAGGTCATCGAACTTAAAATCGTAGATGTACATCGAGAATCCCTTTTCAATATGCTGTCTGATATAATTATTCACCACTGCATAAGACTTTCCTGAACCCGGAGTGCCCAGCACGATCGTAGCCCTGAAAGGATTGACCACATTGATCCATCCGTGATTCCACTTGCCTTTGTAGTAAAATTTTGTGGGAAGATTGACGGAATATTCGTTTTTCATCAATTTGGTCTCTTGTTGAAAGCTCTCATTCTCGTTATTGAATACATCATCCATTAAGTGATTTTTTAGAAGACGACTCATCCATACGCCTGCCATCAGTAAAGCAATATATCCGAACGAGATCGTAAAGATATAAATGAAAGCGCCAGTTACTGTAGACAGCTTGAGCAACGGAGTATTCAAAAAGAACAGCACAAATCCAATGCCCAAAGCCACGTAAATTTTGGACCAGGTGATCTTTTCGTTCTTCACACCCTTTGTGCCCAAGCAGCTCAATGCCAATAATACCAAGGCAAAGACTTTAGTGTAAAAGGGATGTGAAAAAAGTCCGGCTGTCCGCTGAAAGTTGATCAATATCTTGTTGATCACCGCCAATGTCCAGCCACGTTCTACAAAGAAACCGTAACAGAACCAATGAACGTGCATCAGAACCAAAAGAATACTCACTGCCCGCATAAATGCCATAACCTTGGCAAGTCCTCTTAAATCGTCTTCTCCCTGCATTATTTAAGTTTTAATGTTGGGGCGTGAAATTAGAGGCTGTAAAGAATGGTTATAGTAATGTGGCAGTCATTGACCGGAAGTTGCTAACTTTGTCCATTGTGACTGCTTCAAAATGATGCAGAAAAGTGGCAAAAAATGTGTTAGGAGATTTGCGGTATCAATGGAATCCTTTACCGTGAAAGGTACACCGTGAAGAGGTCCCAATTTCTCACCTTTCAAGACCGCATTTTCCGCAATTTTGGCTTCTTTCATTGCACTTTCTGTAACAGTTACGATGGCATTGATCGATGGATCATAATCTCGATTCGATCCAGATGCGCCTGAACAACTTCTACAGGAGAAACTTCTTTGTCGCGGATCATTTTTGCCAAGGTTGTAGCATCCTGGTAGTAGATAGGCAGATTGTTGTTGAGTTTTGTGTCCATTTTTTTTATTTTTTATTGATCAACAATGTTGATTTCTAGGACAAAATTGGGAAAACAAGAACGTTGGAGACAAAGTCATATGACACTAATTCTTAGTGACAATTATCACACACACCCATTTCAGAATGTTTCTATCGCTGCGTTATCCAATTGGAATGGTGAGAATTTGGTCAGTACATACACTAAAACTTACAATTCAGTTATTGAAAAGCCTAAGAAAAATTATCAATAACTAGTTTGTGTGTTTCATAAATTGCTTAGGAACTAGGTATGAAGATGTGTAATCATTCAGCAATTGTTTAAAGACAAAACCAGTCAAAGCCTGCTAGAGTTTAGTTCAAGGTTCAATTAACAAGCATTATCCAACCTTAGCCAAACTAAAAAAATCATGATTTTGTTATCATAAACCGCAATTGGGTTACAAACAACATTGTAGATATGATGACCTTTGTTTCACAAACATTTAAAATAAAAGAAATGAAAAAGGCATTAATTACTGGGGCGAACAAAGGCATTGGTTTTGAAGCAGCAAAACAATTGCTACAGCAAGGCTACTATGTTTATCTGGGTAGCAGAGATTTAAAAAATGGTAAAGAAGCCGTCGAAAAATTAAAAAATGAAGGGCTGAAAAATGTTGAATTGTTAGAAATAGACGTTACCAATCAATATTCGGTAAACAATGCCAAGATAGAGTTGGGCAAGAAAACACAGGTACTGGATGTACTGATCAACAATGCCGGAATCAATGGAATAGAATTCAGCGATGGCAAACCGGTAATGCATACCGCAACAGAAACGGATGTTGAAGTTTACAAGAAAGTCTATGAGGTAAATGTGTATGGTGTGATAAGAGTTACACGAGCGTTCCTGGATTTATTACGAAAATCACCAGCACCTAGAATTGTCAATGTAAGTTCAAGCCAGGGTTCGCTCAATTTACACAGCGATCCAAATTTTATTCACTACAACTTCAAAGGCTCGGTATATCAATCTTCAAAATCGGCCCTAAATATGTACACCATTGTTTTAGCGTATGAGCTGAAGGATTTGCCATTTAAGGTAAATGCTGTCAGCCCAGGTTCTACCAAGACAGATTTTAACCACAATCTGGGGCAAGGTTCTGTTGAAGATGCCGGCAACCGTATTGTAAAATATGCCATCATCGGCGAGGACGGGCCGACAGGTAAATTTTTCTCGGAAGATATGAATACGGATACGGGAGAAATTCCCTGGTAGAAAATCACTAAATTTATGAGATGAAAAAGGACAAAAATATTCCTTACAATTACAATTCACTTACAGAGTTGCATCGGGTGCTTGGGTTACCTAAACCCTTGCACCCGTTGATTAGTTTTTTTGACAATACCGATAGAAAAATAGATTATAGCAACATAGCCGACCTGCGAACTTCGGCGTTTTATAAGATCTCTTACAAGTCAAATCTTACCGGGCAGTTAAAATACGGGCAACATTATTATGACTTTGATGAAGGCGGACTGTTTTTTGTATCGCCCAATCAGGTTACTGCAAACAGCGATAATAACGGCGACCATTCCGGTTATACGTTATTAATTCATCCCGACTTTTTATTGTCTTATCCTTTAGCAAATAAGATAAAGCAGTATGACTTTTTCAGCTATTCTGCCGATGAAGCATTGCATCTTTCAGATAAAGAAAAAGATACCATTATTTCAATTTTTAAAAATATTGATGAAGAATTACAAAGCAGAATTGATGATTTCAGTCAAGATGTAATGATCTCACAGATCGAAACTCTGCTTAATTACAGCAACCGATTTTACAAGAGGCAATTCATCACCCGAAAAAAAGTCAACAACGATGTCTTACAGAAAATGGAGGAAATTTTGGAAGAACTGTTTAAAGATGAAAATCTTTCCATCCAAGGTATTCCGACAGTTCAATATCTTTCAGAAAGCCTCCATCTTTCACCAAATTATTTGAGTGATATGTTGCGCTCTTTGACAGGACAAAGTGCACAACAGCACATCCAGAACAAAATCGTTGAAAAAGCAAAAGAAAAATTATCTATTTCCAAATTATCAATTTCAGAAATAGCCTATGAATTAGGGTTTGAATATTCGCAATCTTTCAGTCGCTTATTTAAAGCTAAAACCAGGCTATCGCCTTTGGTATTCAGAAAGTCTTTTAACAATTAGCCTTTATCACAAAAGGATGCATTTAAGGTAGCTCCGTATTATTTCATACATTTATCTATTTCTTTTGCGTTTCCTTTTCTTCTTCATATTGTTGGCAAAACCCTGTTCCTCATAATCTTCGCCCTGTGCTTCGGGAAATAAAATCCCTAATGCTTCAATCATACCGTCTTCTTGCTTTTCAGAAGAATTAAGGAGGCCGAACAAATAATGCGCTTCTTGCGTAGGAAGATCCGCATCATTTGTTCTTGATGTTTTCGAATGTTGTTTAATTGGTTCCTTAATGTCGGGTTTGATATTATTGTTCCAGCAATCATTAAAGGTATTGGCTGAAAGCTCCTTGCCTAACTGTGAACCGTTCCAAACGGTTTTTGAATTTTGGTCTATAAAGGTGATTCCGTAAATGCGCTTCGCAATATTTCGTCGCACAACTACATCAATGCGTTGTTTGCTTAACTGTTTTTTGAAAGTCTGCTCATCAATTGTTGATTCCAGACCAATGGTAACAGTAGTTTTGATGGTTGGTCTTATCGGGTGGTTTTTTAAAACTTTTTTGCATTTCTCGAAATGCGATTCTAAAAAAGGAAGCCCCGCACTTTTTCCGAACAATGAAGCCTTGAAAGGATTTCCTACTCTTTCGCCTTTCTCACTTAATGGAACGTACAATAAACCTCGCCAATGCCTTCCCATAAATTCTCCCTCCACTTTCTCCACAGTAATATTGAACAGGGAAAGCAGGGCATTGTACTCCCCCAAAGTCTGAAATTTGTAATAGTCTGGCAAATGACGAACGACAGCAGCTATCTGACTTTTCACATCACCGGCCTGATAATTCACCGGGCTGAAAATCTTATCATTCCGCTGATGTTTTTTACCTATTGTCTGTATCAGTCCGTGTTTTCTTTCCAGTTCCCGGCAGACTTTCATTGAGCGAATCTTTTCAAATTGATCAGAGATCTTTTTTCCCTCTTCATCTACACAAACTGAAACGATGTGGATATGACTGCGGTCAATATCGTTATGCTTGAACACAATGAAAGGCTGATCTCCGTAACCCATTTCAGTCATATACTGTTGCGCCATTTCTTTGTATTTTTCATCAGTGACCTCGTCTCTAGGATCGGGGTTTAATGAAATATGCAACGTATGCTTTTCGGTATTTCTATTTGCCAATAGGTATGGTTCAAATGATTTCGCTAATTGAGAAACAGAATAGCTTCCGTCAGCTGTTTCAATCATTTTGTTGGTCATCAGAATTTCTCCCTTTTCCTTTTCAATTTTTTCATTGTTGTAGGATAAGGTACCGTAGAGATTACTGCTTCTTCCAATTTTTGCGATCATTTTATTCTGAATCTTTCAAATGCTTTTCATCAAATTCTTCTGTCAGCCTTTTCACTTTTTTGAAAATATCGACCATTTCTATAGTTTGTTTTTCCAATTTATAGAGAAGAGCGGCCGCCTTTTTCTCAGAAAAATTACTGTATAAAAGTTTCACGATCTGATTATAATTTACTCCAACAGCCCGAAACTGGCTGTGAAATGAGGTCAGTCTCATATAAAAATCTACTGTTCCCTTATCCACTTTAATGGTCTTGATCGTCCTTTCAAAAATGCATGAAGTAATAAAGTGAGCCTTCACTCTCATACCCGACTGGTCAAAAAGTTCAAGAAAGCGGGAATGTTCCTGTTCATTAAATGAGATCGTATATCGAATCTTTGCAGGATCCGCCTTTGGAGGGCGTCCTGTTTTTTTCTGTGGTTTACCATTATGATCATTCATCAGCTATCCAATTAAATTTATAAAACATCGACTTTGGAGATTGTTTTCTGACCCCTGCAAGGGCAAGTTGTTTTGCGCATCCGAAAACGTTTCGAGATGCTCAAAACACAACTTGCCCCTTTCGGGTGAAAGGTCAGTCCTATTAAATGCAATAGATCAGATCCTTCTGATTTATGCTTTGAGATTAAAAAATGGAATAGTAAAAATTTCTCAAGACCATTCCATTCTCCAGTGACAAAGTAATTGACAATGCCTAAAAGTGTATATGCATTAGATAATGCCAAAAACAACCTTTTCCAGCCAAAGACAACAGCTCTGAAACCCGACATTGCGGATATCGGTTATTTGTACAGGAATCTCAGTAGGCGTGCTGTATGTCAAAATTGTTTGAGACCCTGAAGGCAGGCTTTCCAGCTTTTCGGATTGCAAGATTGCCAGAAAGCCAGCAGTACTGACCACAATCAGTCAGGAATTACATCCTGACTGAAGTACAGGAACATTTCACAGCGGTACGCTTGATCGCAAGACTGACTGAAAGCTGATCGTAAAGTTGCACATCAGGAACGCGTTCAGGCTTTAAAGATCTCAGAACGAGCAGATCTCATTCAAACCTGAGCGAAAGCCATCCTGATATTGATTGAAAATAAAGTTTAACTATAAAAATCAAAGAAAATGGAAACAAAAAAGCAACCGCTCATTATTGCCTTTTCGACTCAGAAAGGAGGGGTAGGCAAAAGCACTTTCACAACATTGGTCGCCAGCATCCTGCATTATCGGATGGGATATAATGTTGCAGTATTCGACTGTGATTTTCCGCAATACAGTTTAGTACAAATGCGGGAACGGGATCTGAAGACCGTGATGCAAAATGAGGCACTGAAAAAATTGGCTCACAGGCAATTTACAAGCCTTAATAAAAAAGCATATCCCATTTTTCAAAGTAAGGCCGACACGGTTCTGGAAGAAATGCAGGAGTACACCAATAATTCAGAGACGGCACCCCATGTTATTTTTCTGGATCTTCCCGGAACCGTCAATACAGCAGGTATTTTGCGAACGCTTGCCAGCGTACATTATATCTTTTCTCCGATAGCGGCAGACCGCGTTGTGCTGGAAAGCACATTAAGTTTTACGCATGTGCTCACGAATGTCCTGATGAAAGAAAAACAGACTGCCATTAAGTGCATACAGCTCTTCTGGAATCAGGTAGACGGAAGGGAAAAGACGCTGCTGTATGAAAATTACAGCAAGGTCATCAAGGATCTCGGGCTTCAGCTTATGGAAACTTTCATAAGCGACAGCAAAAGATTCCGTAAGGAAGGAGAAACGGTCGCAAAGACGGTCTTCCGTTCAAGTTTATTGCCTGCAGATCCTAAATTGATGACCTTATGCAGGCTCGACAGTTTTATGGAGGAGTTTTTAAAAATTGTCAATCTGTAGAAGTATGGAAAATGATAAAAAAAACAACGAAGACAATGGTATCGATGAACAATACCTAATGTCCATTATGGCTGGTAGCAACAAGAGGGAATCGCAAAGCCAGGAGTTGGAAGCTCCAAATGAAAAGCCCATGACGAAGCAAAAAATGAAAAATAAAAAAAGCAATGAGCTAAGTTATGTCGAGCAGTTTCTGAGCCATCATTCCATGACAAAACGCGGAGATAAAAGCATTTACATCCGTGCAGAATATCATGAACGACTTTCAAGGATCATCCAGACCATTGCGGATGATCAGATTCCTTTGTACGCTTATGTCGACAATATCCTCGCTCATCACTTTGAAATGTTTGAAAAAGAAATCACAGATGATTTCAACAATAAATACCGTCCCATCTTTTAATACTTAGTTATATGGAAAAAATAATCATAATAAGTCTAATGATCATTATCGTCATTCTGCTTTTGGATAAGAAGTTTTCAAGAAATTACTCCAAGGAAAAAAACACCCATAATCAGCTCGATATGCCTTCTGTTATGGGAGAAACAAAGGCAGAAGAGAGAAAATCAATGTCATTTAATTACGCTCACAACCAAAATTCTCTTATTTTATCGAACCCTGATAATTTTGAATCAGAAACCAAAAAGGAAATTTTCGACAAGAATGATCAGAAGAAAGATCTGGATGACATATTGGTCAAAAATAATGATTGGGAGGAAGAGGAAGAAGACTGGCAATATGTGGATGATTCTGAGATTGAAAGCGGGTTTGCCACAGGGGTTACCTTTCAGGAATTGAGTACTGCGGGACAGATGCTTCAGCAAGATGAGCTGCAGCCTCACTTAGAACAACAAGCAGTTAACATCATTCAAAAAATTCAGGGAACTGAGCTTTTTGATCTTTTAGAAAATTCATTAGGTAACGCTTCAAAACGTATTGCCAATTTACTGAGCCAGAGTATACAGAATGCTGATGAAGTCATTGCTTCCAAACTTAATGATGGAGTAGAAGGTTTCGATATAGGGGAATTTGTTTAAGCAGACTCCCCTTTTATAATTATTCAATATCTGGAACAGCACCTAAAGTAAATTGCATTGACTGTTCTAGATATACGTTAGGGTAACCGGTGGTGGGGACGATAAGTGTAAGATAAATTCTTTCACCAGGCTGATAATTTCTCAATGCCTCTGAAAAGCTTTGCATATCGTACACATCATAAGATCCTATTGATTTAATTAATGTTCCAGGTAAAATATTGTTAAGATGGAAAGCACCACCCACAGTAATTGGGCCTGCAAATATACCTCTTACATTTTGCAATTGCGTGCTGTATCCGTTAAACATATATAGTTGACTATTAAAAGGGACAACATCAATTACACCTATGGTAGCTTTGTATTTTACTTCTTCTTTAGGAATAACAGGCTGCGTCACTGCGTGCTGAACAGAAATGGTTTTGATTTGGCTATAGTTATTTGTCATAGTTGTCATTTCCGAATCGTTTAAGACTCTCTTCAGTGTTGTTTGCCCATTTCCGCTATTATTGCCCCAACGCACTCCATTCGCAATGAACCCAATGTAGTCTTTCTTTCCTAATGCAGCTACTGCAGCTTCAATATTAGGGGTTAAGTTAGGGTCATTTTTTGTTAGGGCTTCTGCATACTTTAAGTGAAAGTCCTGTAATTTATCATTTCCTTCAACTTTAGCGATTTCAGCGGCAGCAAGATGATTTTTAATTGCATCATCCTTTGTTAATTCTGGAAAGAACATTTTTTCAAAAGATTCAATCATATCATCGTCTGCATCATATATTTCTATTCTTGTACTGTTTATTGTTTGATTGGTATACTGGGAAGAGACTTGTTGATTGAATGATGATTTCATTGATTTCTTACTACTGCCGAAACCAAGAAAAGCCCATCCGCTAGATTTTGATGAAGTACTATTTTGGTATGCTTCACTTATTACCTGATTTACAACGGATTTAGCATCAATCTGTGCATTAATAGAACTAACTTTTGAATTCTTAAACTTGTAGCTAACCGTGATATCACCATTTCCACCTGCCAATACATTTTTTACATATTCTGTAGGGTATTCGATTTTAATATTTTTGAAGTTTGCTGATGCAATGTATGTACCTGGTACAATTTTACTATAAATTATTTCTCCACCTGCTTCAACCATAAACTCTACCTCATTTGGGGAAATAATCTGGCTTTGAAAATTGGTATTAAAATCATTAATTAATTGTTGCTGTGGCGTAATAACTTTAGCTTCATATTGATTAGCTAATGAAATAAAATGACTGGTTAGTAAAGGATTCGAATTTAAGTAAGGGCTTAATACCGGTTGACCATTTGTATTCTTAAGAATAGGAGGATAATATCCAAAAATTGTAGTACTTCGTATTGCTGCGCAAATAGATGCTTTTTGGCTTTCAGTCGGTAATATCAATTCCTGGGTTACTGGGATAATTAAAGTACGGACGTCTTTAGAGCTTTGATACGTTTCTTTTCCCTGACTGTCAAGATACTTAATATTATTAATGTCAAACTTAAGAATCGGTAAAATATAAACTTTCCCAACACTGCCTTTAGGAACACTTTCATAAAATCCATGCGTATTATAAGTTGCATACTTTCCATTACCATTTAAGGTAATGTAATTGGTCACAGAAAACTTGTTTGTATTTGGAGGGATTGGTTGTGCTTGAAACAATTCTGTGCTGAAAACTAAGAGAAAAATGACCATGTAATTTTTCATGATTGTTTAATTTAAAGGTTAAAATAATGTTTTTATTGGGAGTACTGATAGGGGTAGAAGTTCCATAAAAGACTTCTCTGAGCTTAGTATATGCTATATTGCTATTAAGTACACTACATGTTGAACGATCCGTTTTCATACCTATTAATAAACATCTTTGATTTGTTGAGTATAGTTTCCCATGTGAATTTGTACACCCTCTCTGTCAGGTACGTTTTAAAGTTGTATTCTCCAATCATCATTATGATCATAGCGCAAAATTCCTTTATAAGACCCTAAAGGAATACAACTTACATTTTTTGAATTATTTTCCCAAGGTAGTTCCAATGTGTGACAAATAACTTTTTTATCAATAATTGAATATCCTGATGTGCAAGTATCAGATGATATTTTTCTTTCAATGGTTATTTCAAAGTTTTTTTGAGCGTCAAGATTCAAAAATAAGAATGTAATAAAAAAGATTGTGAAGAATTTAGTTTTCATGGTATCACTTTTAATAATTTACGTTAAAGCATGTAAGTAATATTTTAAGATGTTTTTCTGGAAGTCATTGTTCTATTAGCTAATAAAGACATATTTATTTCACTGTAAAATTAGTAGTTAACTACATTGACGTCAATACCACTTTTGGGTAATTTTTTTTCACAAATATTTGGTTAATACCAGAGATAGCCCATGTAAGCTAAATACTTCCTTTCAAAGACATATTCTAATAAGCTCGTTTTTCCACAACAAATTTGTTCCTGAGTCCTGCATAGAGCAGTGCTCAATAACCAATTAAATGTTTATAAAATGGAAAAACAGAGAAAAAAACTGTTGTATGCTATGTTAGCAATATTCCTTGCTCCCAGTGCTTTCACACAAGGCAACGGTACCGCAGGGATCAACGAGGCCACACAAATGGTGACCTCTTATTTTGAACCGGCTACCCAATTGATCTATGCGATTGGGGCGGTCGTCGGACTCATTGGAGGGGTCAAGGTGTATAACAAGTTCAGCAGTGGTGATCCCGATACCAGCAAGACCGCTGCCAGCTGGTTTGGTGCATGTATCTTTCTGATCGTGGCTGCAACGATCCTCCGTTCATTCTTCCTTTAAACTGTGTTACTATGAATACCTATCATATCAACAAAGGAATCGGACGAACAGTTGAGTTCAAAGGATTAAAAGCACAATACCTGTTCATTTTTGCAGGGGGATTATTGGGAATACTCGTATGCGTGATGGTCATGTACATGGCTGGCGTCAATACCTATCTCTGCCTTACGATTGGCGGAGCAAGTAGTGCCATACTTATCTGGCAGACCTTCTCACTGAACGGAAAATATGGCGAGCACGGCCTGACGAAGTTAGGCGCTCAAAAAAAGCATCCGAAGTATATCATCAGTCGAAAATTCATCCATCGCTACCTGAAAAATAACCGTCAAAAAGCTTCAGCATGAGAAATACCTCCAAAGCCGCAACCTTAGAGAGTAAATTTCCACTGCTTGCGATAGAAAACGACTGTATTATTTCGAAAGATGCAGATGTCACGGTCTGCTTCAAGGTCATACTACCTGAACTGTTTACGGTGGCATCGGCAGAATATGAAGCGATCCATTCAGCCTGGTTCAAAGCCATTAAAACCCTTCCTGATTTTACGGTCGTACACAAACAGGATTGGTTTATCAAAGAAAACTACAATCCCGATCTGTCAAAAGAAGACCAGAGCTTTCTGTCAAAATCTTTTGAGCGCCATTTCAACGAGAGACCTTTTCTGAATCACTACTGCTATCTGTATATCACGAAGACCAGTAAAGAGAGAATGCGGATGCAGAGCAATTTTTCCTCGCTGTGCAAAGGCAAACTGATCCCAAAAGAGATCAAAGACCGAGAGGTTATCGCCAGATTTATGGAGTCCGTTGATCAGTTTGAAAGGATCATGAATGACAGCGGCTATGTCCATCTGAAACGTATGACCGAAGATGAGATCTCGGGAACCCGAGAGCAGTCAGGATTGCTTGAACAGTATCTTACCTTATCAAAGGAAGTTAATCCGTCTCTACAAGACATCAAGCTCGGATCGGAAGATATGCGCATCGGCAACAATCGGATCAGTATGCATACCTTATCGGATACGGATGATCTGCCCGGTACGGTCTCATCACACAGCCGCTATGAAAAACTCAGCACGGACAGAAGTGACTGCCTGCTTTCGTTTGCTTCTCCGGTAGGACTTCTGTTAAGCTGTAATCATATTTATAACCAATACCTGTTTATTGATAACAGCGATGACAACCTGAGTAAATTTGAAAAGTCCGCCAGAAACATGCATTCACTGGCAAGATACAGCAGGGCGAATCAGATCAACAAGGAATGGATCGAAAAGTATTTGAATGAAGCACACTCTTACGGCCTGCAATCCATCCGTTCGCATTTCAATGTGATGTCATGGTCAGATGATCCTTCCGAACTCAAACAGCTGAAAAATGATACCGGCAGTGCATTGGCACTGATGGAATGCAAACCACGCCACAATACGACGGACACAGCAACCTTGTATTGGGCAGGGATCCCGGGCAATGCAGGTGACTTCCCGAGTGAAGAAAGCTTTTACACGTTCATCGAACCGGCCTTGTGTTTCTTCACGGGGGAAACCAATTATCAGGACTCCCCATCACCGTTCGGGATCAAGATGGCTGACCGGCTGACCGGAAAACCCATTCATCTCGATATCTCCGATCTGCCGATGAAACAGGGAATCATTACCAACCGAAACAAGTTTATCCTTGGACCTTCAGGAAGCGGTAAATCATTTTTCACCAACCATATGGTCAGACAATATTATGAGCAGGGCGCTCATGTGTTGCTGGTCGATACCGGAAATTCCTATCAGGGATTGTGTGAACTCATCAAGGGCAAGACAAAAGGGGAAGACGGCGTATATTTTACCTATACAGAAGACAATCCGATTGCTTTCAATCCATTCTATACCGATGACGGCGTCTTTGATATTGAAAAAAGAGAAAGCATCAAGACCCTGATCCTCACTTTATGGAAAAGGGATGATGAACCACCAAGCCGTTCAGAGGAAGTGGCCTTGTCCAATGCCGTGAGCGGCTATATTGAACAGATCAAACACAGTGGTAAATTTCCTTCATTCAATGGATTCTATGAGTACGTGAAAGATGACTACCAGAAAGTTCTGGAACAAAAGAAAGTCAGGGAAAAGGACTTTGACATCGCCAACTTTCTCAATGTTCTCGAACCTTATTACAAAGGCGGCGAATACGATTATTTGTTGAATTCAGAAAAGCAACTTGACCTGCTGTCCAAACGATTCATCGTGTTTGAGATCGATGCGATCAAAGACCACAAGATCCTGTTCCCGATCGTGACCATCATCATTATGGAGGTCTTCATCAATAAGATGCGAAGGCTCAAGGGCATCAGAAAAGTGATCCTGATCGAAGAAGCCTGGAAAGCAATCGCCAAAGAAGGCATGGCAGAGTATATCAAATACCTGTTCAAGACGGTCAGAAAATTCTTCGGTGAAGCCATCGTAGTGACACAGGAGGTGGATGACATCATCCAGTCTCCGATCGTCAAGGAGAGTATTATCAACAATTCAGACTGTAAGATCCTTTTGGATCAGCGCAAGTATATGAACAAGTTCGATGACATCCAGGCGATGCTTGGACTGACTGACAAGGAAAAATCTCAGGTACTCTCGATCAATATGAACAACGAGCCGAAAAGACTCTACAAGGAAGTCTGGATCGGACTGGGCGGAACACACTCGGCGGTCTACGCTACGGAAGTTTCTACTGAAGAATATCTCGCTTATACCACCGAAGAAACTGAAAAAATGGAAGTGATGAATCTGGCCTCTGAACTTGACGGCAATGTGGAACATGCCATCAAGAGGATCTCTCTCAGGAGGATCAAATCAAACAAACAAAATTAATTAATCATTTAAAATTTATAGCAATGAAAAATTTAATCATTCAAACAGCAATGGTAGCGATTTTCGCTACCGCAACCTATGCCAAAGCACAATTCGTGGTAACCGATCCTGCCAATCTCGCTTCCGGAATTCTGAACAGCGCTAATGAAATTGTGCAGACCTCGTCGACCGTTTCCAATGTCGTTAAAAATTTCAACGAAGTTAAGAAGGTCTATGAACAGGGAAAGGAATATTATGACAAACTGAAAGCCATCAATAATCTGGTCAAAGATGCTAGGAAAGTGCAGCAGACCGTGCTGATGGTCGGAGACGTATCAGAAATATACGTTACCAACTTCAGCAAGATGCTCAATGATCCCAACTTCAATGCTCAGGAACTGACGGCGATCGCCAACGGCTATTCAGCACTATTGACTGAAAGTACGGAACTTTTAAAAGAGCTGAAGGAGATCATTACGGCCAATGGGCTTTCACTCAATGATAAAGAAAGAATGGATGTGATCGACCGGGTTTACAAAGAGGTCAAAGAGTATCATAATCTCGTAAGATATTACACGAACAAGAATATTTCTGTAAGCTACTTAAGAGCAAAAAAACAGAACAATACCCAAAGAGTGTTGGATCTATATGGTACTGCAAACCAAAAATACTGGTAAGATGGAACCGAATAATCTACACGAAGTCCTTCGTTCAGTCTATGATGAGATGATGCCATTGTGTGCCGACATGGCTGCCGTAGCAAAAGGGGTTGCCGGATTGGGAGCACTGTTCTATGTCGCTATCAAGGTATGGCAATCGCTGAGCCGTGCCGAACCGATCGACCTGTTTCCTATGCTGAGACCCTTTGCCATCGGTATCTGTATTATGTTCTTTTCAACTTTGGTATTAGGCAGTATTAATGGCGTATTGAGCCCGATCGTCCAGGGAAGCCATTCAATGCTCGAGGATCAGGTTTTGGATCTGAACGATTTGCAACAGAAGAAAGACCTTCTGGAGCGGGAGGCTATGTTGAGGAATCCCGAAATGGCCTATCTGATCTCAGATGAGGAATTTGATAAGAAGCTTGATGAGCTTGGATGGTCACCAGCGGACCTAGTCACGATGTCCGGAATGTACATCGAAAGGGAAATGTTTGATATCAAGAAAGATATCAGGGACGGTTTTCGTGAATTTCTGGAAATTCTCTTCCAATCGGCAGCTTTGGTTATTGATACCATTAGAACATTTTTTCTCATTGTACTGTCCATATTGGGACCTATCGCCTTTGCTATTTCAGTATGGGATGGTTTTCAGACCACGTTGACCCAATGGCTGACCAGATATATCAGTGTTTATCTATGGTTGCCGGTTGCTGATATTTTCAGTTCAATCCTTGCAAAGATACAATCGCTCATTTTGGAACGGGATATTGAGATGCTGGCAGATCCGAATTTCATTCCTGATACTTCCAACACCGTGTACATCATCTATATGATCATCGGGATCATCGGATATTTTACGGTTCCAACCGTTACCGGATGGGTCATTCAGGCAGGGGGCGCAGGCAACTTTATGCGCAATGTCAACCAGACCGCCACAAAATCAGGAAATATTGCAGGTGCGGCAGCCGGGTCGGCTACGGGTAATATTTCAGGCAGGTTATTAAAATAAATACTCAAAATAATGGAATTTAAAACTTTAAGAAATATAGAGAGCAGCTTCAAGCAGATCCGCTTATTTACATTCGTTTTTGCGGTGCTCTGTTTTGCCGTGGTAGGCGTGGTCGTTTTTAAGTCCTATCAGTTTGCAGAAGAACAACGTCAGAAGATCTATGTGCTGGATAATGGTAAATCGCTGATGGTCGCACTGTCTCAGGATATGTCGATCAACAGACCTGTCGAAGCCAGGGAGCATGTAAGGCGTTTTCACGAGCTGTTCTTTACCGTGGCGCCGGATAAAAATGCCATTGAAAGCAATGTCAAAAGAGCTTTCAATCTGGCAGACCAGTCTGCATTCGATTACTACAAAGACCTGCAGGAGAAAGGCTATTACAACCGGATCATCTCAGGGAATATCCAGCAGAGGATAGAGGTTGACAGTGTCGTTGCCGACTTCAACAATTACCCTTATCCGGTGAAGACCTATGCACGGCAGTTCATTATCCGATCCAGCAATCTGACGATACGAAGTCTGATCACCAATTGTGCACTAGTGAATTCGGTGAGGTCAGACAGCAATCCCCAGGGATTTACCATTGAAAAATTCAATGTTCTTGAAAATAAAGACATCGAAACTGTTGAACGTTAAAATCAAAACAATGAAAAAAATCAGAGATACCATTGAAAATTATGTTTTGCAGGCAGAAGGACGGTGGAAAGCGATCCCTGCAAAGCGGCAACGGTTTTTTACCAAGCTTTTTTTTGCTGGTTACGCTTTTCTTACGGTAATCGTTATGATCAGTATAGGGATGTCTACTGCCAATAAAACCAACACAATGTTCATCGGTCATATCAATACTATTTCAGATCATAGTTTTTCGAAGAAAGCAGCTGAGGATCATGTCAATTCAACCATTAAAAAATAAAGCTATGAGAGATTCAGATAAAATCAAAGTCACCGAAAGCGAATCGCCGGAGTCGGAAAACGAACCGCAGGGGATACATAAATTACAGTGGGAGCGATTGAAGAAACCGGTCATTTATTTTTTAATGGCAATCGTCTGTGCCTGTAGCCTCTATCTTATTTTCAAGCCGCAAGACAACAAGATCATTGAAGAATCAGGGTTTAATGCAGGGATACCACAGGCAAAGGATGATCAGATGCAATCTGATAAACAGAAGGCCTACGAGCAGCAACTGTTGGAACAAAAGAATGAAGAGAAAAGAAATGCGATCACTTCATTGTCTGATTACTGGAACGATCAAAACAATTCCGGTCAAACATCATTGCCGGGTCAAGCGAATGTGCCAGCTCAACCGGATCAGAATGCAGTGAACACTTATCGCCAGGCGCAGCAGACCCTGGGTTCTTTCTATAGCAGGGATGAGCAAGAGGTCAATAATCTCAGAAAAGAGATTTCCAGACTTAAAAATGAAGCGGTACAGCATAGTGCTGTTCCGGCCGGTCTCGGAATGAATGACCAGTTAGAGCTAATGGAAAAATCCTACCAGATGGCGGCTAAATATCTTCCCCAAAGTAATAGTAATAAGCAGGCAGAATCTGATACAAATGCAACGGACGTTAAAAAGCCCTCTGAGACGAAAGCAATCCTCAAAGCAGTAAGACCAGCTCGTCAGAATATCGTCTCCGCTTTATACAGGAAGGTATCAGACAGTGCCTTTCTGGCTGGCCTGAATGATCGGAGGTTGTTCGGAACTCAGGATGAAACCAATGATTCAGAACAATCTAAAAATGCGATCAAAGCCATTGTACAGGAGTCAATGACGATGACCAATGAGGCTACATTGTCAATCAGGCTGTTGGAGCGCATGCTCTTAGGTCGTACAGAAATTCCAGCAGGAACATTGCTGAAAGCCAATGGTAAATTTCAGGGTGGGAGATTGCAACTCAAAATTTCATCCATTGAATTTCGGGGAAGTATCTATCCTGTAGAGATCAATATTCATGACAACGACGGTCAGCCTGGTCTATCTATTCCGTATTCGCCGGAGCAAAATGCAGTCACTGATATTGTAGGCAATATGAGTCAAAGCTCAGGCACCAATATCATGATGACCCAATCGGCAGGACAGCAGATCGCCTCGGACTTAAGCAGGGGCTTTGTACAGGGTCTTTCAGGCTATTTCCAAAAGCGGGTCAGACAGTTAAAGGTCAACGTGAAGGCTGGTCATCAGTTATTCCTTGTCCCTAAAAAGTAACCATTAAAAAAATAAAAAAATGAACAAAATAAAAAGCCATTATCTACTGATGATCGTATTTCTGCTCTTTTCAGGAAGATCACCAGCTCAGGATTCCGCTGATCCCTATCTTACACTGGAGGAAGCGAGGTTGGAACCCTTTAAAATGCAGGTCACCTATCACAAGACCTCGCACTTATTGTTTCCTTCACCCATCAGGTACGTTGACCTTGGAAGCGATCTGTTGGTCGCCAATAAGGCAGAACCCATAGGAAATGTTCTCCGGGTTAAATCGGCGGTAAGGGATTTCGAAGAAGAAACCAATTTTTCGGTCATTACCGAAGACGGAAAGTTTTACAATTTCGATGTTTTTTACAGTTCCCATCCGGAAACACTTAACTACGATCTGCTAAAACTGCAAAGGGCAGATGAGCACCGACATTCTCCTGATGTCTTGTTTGAAGACCTGAAAGGAAGTTCGTCCTCTTTGACGGAACTGATCTTGGAAAATCTGTATGAAAAAAGCAGCAGAACCATCAAACACATATCTTCCAGAAGCTTTGGAATTCAGTTCTCTGTTCGTGCATTGCACGTCAACGACAATAAGTTCTACTTCACCTTACAGGTTAAGAACAGCAGTAATGTCGCATTTGCCATTGATCTGGTGAATTTTAAAATTGTTGATAAGAAGAATTTAAAAAGAACAGTGGTCCAGGATAAACTGTTAGAGCCGGTTCGAATCCATTTTCCGGTGATGACCTCCATTCATCATTCGGACATTTTGGGAGTTTATTTGTTGGACCAGTTCACTCTTTTGAAAAATCAGGTTTTGGAAATTGAAATTCTTGAAAGGAACGGCGGACGTCATCAGAAAGTTCAGCTTGAAAACGCAGACCTTATCAATGCCAAACTCATCAACAGTCTAACCATAAAAGCGAAGTGAAATGCAAAGGATATTTTTGAGTATGCTGTTATTATTAATAGCAAACATCAGATCAAATGCTCAGCAGATGATCCCGAAACAAAAGGGATTTGAATTGACATATTCAGTATTTCCGCAATCTCCTGAAAGACAAAATTACGCTTTTAGTACAGGGCTCATTTCTTACGCTAAGAATGGTAATTATTTTTTTGGATTGGCAGAGTACAGTAAAAAATATTACGAATATTCCAATTATGATATTCCAATAGATACCTTTCTGTTTAACGGAGGTTACAGTCTTTATCTATTGGGAGATGCGATGAGAAATGTCAATATCAATCTGGGTTTAGGCGGAGTTGCTGGTTATGAGCAGGTGAATAAGGGTAAAGCAATCATCCAGGATGGCGCTATGATTAGTACCACTGAAAGTTTCATCTACGGTGCATCAGGCAAGCTGTCATTAGAGAGCTACCTTACGGAACATCTGGTATTTTTAGTGAACGGACAACTGCGCTTTTTACAAAACAGCCAGCTTGGCGAGTTTTACGCCTTGTTTGGTTTTGGATTAAGGTTTAATTTTTAAAAACGATTGCAATGAAAAATCCAATCAACAAAAAAGTCACATTGATGTTCAGATATTCTCTGTTACTGTATTTATTAGCTTTTATTTTAAATTCTTGTCAGGATATTGAAATTGAAATCCAACAGGACTTTCCATTTGAGGTAAAGGTTATGCCTTTTCCTGCGAAAATAGGAGAGGGTGAGACCGTAGAGATCCGTATCTCACTTCTGACAGATTCAGACTTTAATGATACCAAGTACAGCATCCGATATTTTCAGTATGAGGGAGCAGGTCAGCTTCAGTATTACAGCGATTTGCCTTATCTGCCGAATGATGAATATCCACTGCCAAAAAAAGAGTTCAGGCTTTACTATACTTCTACATCTTCCGAATCCCATGAATTCAGTATTTGGATCAAAGATAGTTTTGGGAATGATAGAAAGGTTGATTTTGAATTTGACAATGCATCTTAAATTGCTAATTGAATTCTGGCGGCTTGGTATAAAAACCAAGCCGCTTTTTTCATACGAACATTCAAAGCAAGTAAAAGAATTTAGAAAATATTTTAGCAGATCTAATCTATTGATAGGACATCAATTTTTAGAAATACACAACTTTTATGAAGTGTTAGGCTTTTAGGGATGTAATCATAGGAGTTGTAATAGTCTAAACTGCGAAAAGATGTTTCCGACCATAGGAAGGAATGGTCTTTTCGCCCGAATTTGAAAATACACGACAATTCAAATATTGTCGTGTATTTTGTTTCATAATATGAATTCATTTACAAAAGACCTTCGTCGGCAAATGATAAATGATCGGTTGATGTCAGAATGAAATGATCCAGTAATTTAAGATTTAAAAATTCTGATGCGCTTTTAATGTTCTGCGTAATTTTTAGATCTTCGGCGGACGGTTTCAAATTTCCGGAAGGATGATTGTGTGCCAATATTACAGCGGAAGCGTTACAAAGCAGTGCCGCCTGCATGATGATACGAACATCGACAACCGTGGAGGAAATTCCTGATTCAGAAATTTTTCTTATCCCTAAAACTTTGTGAGACTGATTTAAATATAATGCAAAAAATGATTCCCTGTAATCCATTTCATCACGGTCAAAATGCTGACGAAATACATCAACGGCATCCCGCGAACTACTAACTAATTTTTCAGCATTTCCCTTTCTTGAATAACTTAATTTTATCTCGTTGACTATATTAAATTTCATTGATTTTGCTCTTATACGGCAGAGACTTATTTTTCCCGTACTTATTAAAATGGTTTTAATAATGCAACCGCCAGAAAAGATGGTTGCCTTTATTTTTAATTCAGATTGAAAATATCCTGTCCAAACTTTGCAAATCCTGTACACAGTTCAAAAGATTTTTGTGATTTCAGTTGTGCAGTGCCACCCAGAACGATGGACTGTAGTTTGGCTTCATCGTCTTTGTATGTTTTGACATTCTGATAATATCCTGTCACTGCGTTATATGCTCCGAACAACGTCCCTTTTGTTGTTTCCATTTGTTGGGTGTCGCTCATCATCGCATAGGCAAAAGCATCATCAACGGTATTTTTAAAAACGGTCGATAATTCATCAAAATTTCCTTTCTGCAAATAATTTAAGGTTTCTTTATTGGGGCAAAGTGCCAACTGAATCAGCTTTTTCATTTCATTGTCACCAATCTTGATATTTGCCCAATGATTAAAAGTGCTTTCTAATTCTTTATTCAATGTATTGGCTAAACCCATCACTTTGTGAGCATCTTCCAAGCGTTGTTTTGCCCCTGCGGTATGTCTGATTCGCACCACATTGCTCATATTTTTTAGAGAGGCATTTAAAGTGTTTTGACAAACGATGCGCACAGGGGTAAATGCGGCGGTGATGCTTCCGCTTCCATCGTGGGACGTGGTAAGGAAAATATATTTCTCTGTAATGTCGTCACCGTTGCCAACACGGATATAACCGGGTAATTTAGCAGTGATAAAAATGCGTTCCCCATTTCCCAAAGCTCCTGCAGTCTCGTATAAGATTCCATCTCCACCGCCTACAATAACATCAAAAAATGAAAAGGCTTCACGGTTTTGTACGATCTGGTAATCTTTTCCGACTACGCCTAAAACGGTGTTATTATCGGTGCGGATATTGGCAAAGTAGTTGGGAACTTCCAATTCTGAATCGATCATTTCTATTCCGTTGGTATTTTCGATAATGCCTGGACCTTTTGTAAATAGGGGAGATTTTTCGACCTCGTAGTCAACTCCTGCAAATTTGATGGCTTCTTCACTTGTAGGGTATTCCTGTACGATCTGCCCCAAGTTGTGCCATGCTTTTTCCTTTACGCTGAAAAATGAATATTTTCCTGTTCTGTTGTTGAAATTTAAATTATGTGCCATGATGTTAATCTTTAATTGTTAGAGAATTCTGTTTGATGATTTTAAAATGGTAGGTCATCATCTTTTTCGCTGTCGTTGGATTTAGAATTAGAAATTTCCTTCTTATCTTTTTTATTCGATTCAGTAAACTTGTTTTCAATTCTTTTACTACTGCTGTGAACTTTGATCTGTGAGGTGTGGAAATTCAATCCTGCATGGGGTTCTCCATCTTTTCCTAACCATGCAGAGGTGTAGGCTCTTCCGCTTAATTCTACCAAAGTGCCTTTTGTTAAAAGGTCAGCAACTTTTGGAGAGATCCAATAGGCGCATTCAAAATAGGTGGTCTGTTCGATCCGTTCGCCCTGTTTGTTGCGATAATTGTCATTCGTAGCAATTGAAAAATTAACTACCTGTTTTTCATTTGGCAAGTTGCGCACTTCCGCATCCCTTGTCAGTCTTCCGATAATGTTCATAACCGTAGGTTTTTAAGATTGTACATTTTGATCTGTTCTCAATCTCTTCTCCGTGATTTCTCTGAAAGCCCCTCTGGGCTTCGCTGAATATTTTTCAAAAGAAAAACCGGAAAAAAGAAAGCAGATAATCTTAGCGGGCAAAGGGAAAAAGCCAAAAGGAAACGGAATAATTGGAGGGTACCTTCAGGGAGGAAACCGTTTATGCCGTAGTCTTTTGGCTGGATGGAGAAATGGATGACCGATATACCTTAGCTGCCTTTTTACCGGTTGATTATGAAAAAGATCAGTTGTATGTAATATTTAATAATTCTCCCTGATGGTCAGTTTTAGTGTTTTTCGATTTGTATTTTACACACTAAATACACTATATTTACAATATTCATTTAAATCTTGAAGACCTATGCAGATCAATGCTTTTAACGAATACTACGATAAGCTTACTACCGTTGAGAAGAAAAACAGTCCTAAAGAGTTATTTTACCAAGGGGACTTTTCGTTATTGGAAAATGGAAGAAGGGTAGCCGTCGTTGGTTCCAGGAAGGTTTCTGAACTGGGTATTAGAAGAGCAAGGAAGATAGCGAAGGTCCTGGTTCAAAATGATATCACTGTGGTCAGCGGGTTAGCGGAAGGAGTTGACTCGGTCGCACACAAAACTGCTATTGAATTTGATGGTCATACCATCGGTGTTATCGGAACACCGCTTAATAAATATTTCCCTGCTGAAAATAAAGACCTTCAGGATTTTATTGCTGAAAATCATTTGCTGATCTCGCAGTTCCCCGAAAACTATCCCGTAACTCCAAAAAGTTTCCCTATCAGAAACCGCACAATGGCGCTGATCAGTGATGCAACGATCATCATTGAGGCGAGTGAGAAAAGCGGAACCAAGCATCAGGGCTGGGAGGCATTGAGGTTGGGAAGACAGTTGTTCATTATGGAGAATGTCCTCAACGATAAAATTTCATGGGCTGAAGAAATGCTCAATTATGGTGCACAGGTATTGACCCATGATAACTTTGAATTTTTGATTGAAAGCATTCCCTATTTAACAACAAAGAAAGAGTATGTCTTTTGAGTTTCTTACTTTTTTGGCCTATTCTCCAAGAGGTAAGTCCGAGATAGAAATTTCTTCAAGGACGGTTGCCGGTTCCTGTAAAAACGGAGATGTAAGCTTCAGTATGAGATTAATCCAAAGAATAAAAGAAGCAAATCTATCAGATTTTTTTTTAAACTCAGTTTTAGTTCCGGTACCAAGAAGTACACCTTTAGTAGATGGAGCTGTTTTTCCGGCGAAGATAATCTGTGAGACACTTGCCAGCAATGGAGTGGGAGATAGTGTAGCCGATTGTCTGAAGCGTAAGTATGCAATCCCCAAATCCAGTGGACAATTTCATGCCGATACCAGAAATACGGTGCAAGCACATCAGGAAAGTTTAGAAGTAAATCCAATACTAATCACTGAACCAACCATTATTGTGGTTGATGATATTCTTACATTAGGTAGAACTTCGATGGCCTCTGCACTAGAACTTCAAAAAGTCTATCCTGATAAGGAGATCAAAATTTTCTGCGCCCTAAGAACTAGAAGTTGGAAAGATCTTGAAACGATAATTGATGTTAGTAAAGGACATATGCTACTTGCTAGTAACGGCGGTGTCCAATTGCCAGATTAGGAAAGAAAATTGAAAAATAATTTAGCGTTTAAATTGTTGCCCATCGTTGTGTCAATTACGACCTGATTTACCAATTTAATTTTGTCTGTAAGCACTATCGTTTATTTTAATGCAAGAAGTTTTAGCTCGATGACCGCCGTCTTCGAATTCAATTTTTTTCTCAAATGTGTTGAAATGTATTTTTGGAGGTTCAAGATATTCTTTATTGAT
This sequence comes from Chryseobacterium sp. DT-167, assembly GCF_058310155.1. Lineage (NCBI taxonomy): Bacteria > Pseudomonadati > Bacteroidota > Flavobacteriia > Flavobacteriales > Weeksellaceae > Chryseobacterium > Chryseobacterium sp. DT-167. The sequence continues at coordinate 34,029 of NZ_JBZEEQ010000017.1, forward strand.
CCAATGTTGTATGATTCTATATATTCTATGATGATTAATATTTTTAATATTCTAATGAAGAAATAGCGTTGTCATATCTACCTCTTTAAAATCAGAATTTTTAACCAATTCCTCTGTTCTTGCAAAATGTGTTGTAAAGCGGCCTTCTTCAGATAATAAATCGGATGCTTGTATAGAAGAACTATTTTCATTGACTGCCCAATATGCAGTTGATGAAAAACTGTTATAATGCTTTGGAAACCTTTGAATACCTCAACAAAAATGAAGTGGATTTTATTTTTATAGATTTGAATATGCCTGTTTTAAAAGGTTTTGAATTGAAAACCTTGCAAAACCCACCCAAAGTAATCGTAACAACCGCTTATCAGGAATTCGCTCTGGAAGGATATGAACACAATATTTCGGATTACCTGCTAAAACCTGTAGGTTTTGAACGGTTTTTAAAAGCTGTAAATAAATCGATTAGTTCGGTAGGCCATAAAAATGTTTCTGCTGAAAAAAATGACGTTCCAAACCGAATCTTTGTTCAAAGCAATAAAAAGCACATTCAACTGTAAACAGAGAACATTTTATACATCAAAGCAACGGGCAACTGCACCAAAATAATAACCACGACTGAAACCATTACCATTCGTGAAAAATTTCTGTATTTTTGGAACAATTGCCCAAAATTGAATTTTTACAGGTTCATAAATCATTTGCGTTTGCTCTAAAGCAGATTAATAGTGTTGAAGGAAACATTATATTTATTGCGGATTGCAAATTCAAATTGGCAAAATTTATAATATTAATATCGTAAAATTATTAAAGTAGTTTATATGTTAAATTCTTGATTTCGTCAGAATAGATATAAAAAAGCTTCTTAACTCATATTTCAAATGATAATTGAAATATGAGTATAATAGGTAAGTAACTAAATAAAGACAAAAGTGCAGCGCAAAGGGGAGATTATCCATTGTAGAGCGATTAAAATTAGATCAGTTTTGTACTATCAATTAATAACAAATAACAACTTCAAATTTAATTTCAAGATTATGAAAAATTTAATTTTAACAATCGGATTATTGACAACATTCTCTACTTTAGCCCATGCGCAACAAACAGGCGTAAAACGAATTGACCTTCAACGACATACTATTGAAGCAGAAGGGTATGAAACTATACAAGCACGTATCGAGCTACAGGAGGGTGCAGCGGTCGGAATGCATGAACATCCCGGAGAAGAGGTGATCTACGTGCTGGAAGGTGTTTTTGAATACCAGATCGAAGGAGAAAAACCTGTTGTTCTCAAGGCTGGTGAAGTGCTTTTTATTCCGGCCAGAAAGTATCATTCTGCAAAGAATATCGGAAAGGGTAAAGCATCAGAGCTGGCAACGTATATTGTTAAAAAAGATCAAACCCTGCTAAAATTTAAAGAATAAGTAAAAAATAGTAAATAATACCACTTTAAGCCCTAACAATGATCAAAGAATTTTCTTACAAACAATTTGGCAGCGTAGAATTCAGCAAATCTTCCTTACCGGATCATTTGCTGAACTCAATAGAAGGACATATCAAAATCCTTTTCATCCCTGAAAATGCAATTATTCAGGTTGATTTTGAGGAAATTGAATTGAAAACCGATGCGCTGCTATTTATTAACCCTAATGTTGTCTTAAAAGCATGTGAAACCGTCAGTGGTCAACTGATGCATTTTAACAAAGATTTTTACTGCATAGAAATTCATGATAAGGAAGTGGCTTGTGACGGTATTTTATACAATAATGTCTTTGAAATTCCTTTTATTAATCTGAATACAGAACAGTCGACTGAAATTCAAAGGATTATTAGTGAAATCCAAACGGAAATGAATGACGAAGATTCAACAACCGAGGAAATGTTGAGGATACTTGTAAAAATGATTATTTTAAAATCTACAAGGATCTGGAAACAGCAGCATCAATTGACCGATATTGAGCAGCAGGAAGATGTACAGTTTTTAAGAAAATTCAGTAAACTGGTCGAAATGCATTATAAAAAACTCCATACAGTGGCTGATTATGCAGATCTGCTCTTTATTACCCCGAAAAACTTAAGTAAAAAAATAGGGCTGGTCAGCAAAGAGACTCCAAATGAAATTATTAAAAACCGAATTATACTAGAGAGTAAGCGGCTTTTGGCTCATACCTCCATGACCGTGAAAGAAATTGCCTATAGTCTGCATTATGAGGATGATGCCTATTTTATCCGTTTTTTCACAAAAAATACGGGAATTTCACCGATCACTTTTAGGAAACAGTTCAAGTAAGAATATTTCACCCGGATAAGAAAGCACAATCTGTCGATTGTGCTTTCTTATATATAAAATGTTCAAAATAACAGTTATGAATCTATACTTATCCCGAAAAACTTAGTCTTTTAAGTAAGAAGAGAAAAAAGTGCAATCCAAGGGGGAAACTGTCCATTGTAAACCGGCTGAAATTGGATCAACTTTGCCATATCAAAATAATAATAACAATAACAATATCAAAAATTATGAAAAATTTAATCTTAACTTTCACACTGTTTATTATCTCCATTTCAAGCTCATTATTCGCACAAACTAAAAGAATTCAGGCATCATTCGGTCGCGAAGAATATATCGAAGTAGAAAAAAATGTCCGTCTGCATGTAACGGATCTTGGTGAAGGCCAGCCCATTGTTCTGATCCACGGTTGGCCGTTGAGTGACGCGATGTATGAATACCAGTATGCAGATCTCATACAGAAAGGGTACAGAGTGATCGGTATCACATTAAGAGGATTCGGTCTTTCTGATAAACCGGCGGGAAAATATAATTATGATGTTTTTGCAGATGATATCAAAGTTATACTGGATAAACTAAAAATCAAGAATGCGACAATAGGTGGTTTCTCCATGGGCGGCGCAACCGTAATCCATTATGTAGCTAAATATAATGCAGCACACGTTTCAAAAATGGCTCTTTTCGGTGCTGCGGCACCAATGTGGACAAAACGTGATGATTTTAACTATGGCTTCTGGACAAAGGAAGAAGTGAATGGATTGATCGATCTAAACAATACCAACCGCCCAGAATTATTTGCTACATTCGGTAAGATATTTCCGGCCAACGAAAGCAGCGTATCTCCCGGACATGGCGCTTGGTTGGGAAATATTCAGGCTCAGGCTTCACCTTATGCAATGGCGGAGGCATTAAAAACATTACGTGACAGTGATTTGCGTGGTGACCTGAAAAAAATTATAATTCCTACATTGATCCTTCATGGAAAGCAGGATAAAATTTGCTCCTATGATCTTGCCGAGCAGATGAACATTTTACTTAAAAACTCAACATTGGTTCCATTTGAAAAAAGCGGTCATGCGCTCTTCATCGAAGAACTGGAAAAATTCAACACTGAACTATTCAATTTCATTAAAAAATAAATAAAAATTAAAAGAGGTTGGTTGACAAAAATTAACCTCTTTTTTATTAAATACCGTCATGAATAAAACTATAATATTCCTGTTTTTATTATTATTGGCCTCTTGCAATATAAAAAAGGACATCATCATACTAAACCATTCCAATTTGCCAAAGCCAATAGGACCCTATAGCCATTCAACGAGCTATGGAAACCTAATATTTATTTCAGGTCAGATAGGGCTGGATTCAAAAAGCAACGATCTGAAACAGGGAATTGAAGAGCAGACCGTTCAGATTTTTGAAAACTTAAAGGTCATTCTTGAAAATAATCATTCTGATTTAAAACATATCACCAAGACAACTATTTTTATAACAGATATAAGGCAATTTGAAACAGTAAATAGAATCTACGGTGAATATTTTAAAAATAATTTTCCGGCGAGAAGTACGATCCAGGTTGTATCACTTCCTAAAAATGCCAGCATAGAAATTGAATGTATAGCCGTACAAAGGTGAATGAAGTTATATGCCAGCTAAGCCACATTAATATTTTAAAAAAAATGTTTTATTTAGCGTCAGTGTCCCGACTTGTTTTCGGCAATTAATATCGAAATTTAAGGAATATTCTCTAAGTGAAATCTCTTCAAAGTAATGCTTTCAAAGATGCCGTAATATTGGCTAGAAGTATTATGATAAGTCTGATAATTGATCTCTAATAAAAAAATGAAGAAATATTCTAATATTGGTAGTTCCAGTCAATTTGAACTAAATCCCATGATGAAGTTTAAGACGATGCCTTTAAATGTTGCAATGAAAAAACTTAAAGATCTGGAATCTCAGTCTAGGAGGCAGAGGTCAGTGAAGTTTTAATTATTACATACTCTTGCAGAAATTATCATCAATGAATTTATATTAGCTAAAGAATGATTTTGGTTTGCTCCTAATTTACAATTCTGAAAATCCCTGAAAATGAAGTTTTTTTCATAAATTAATTTTCTTTACAACCCTCTTACTCTAACCTATAAAGAAGGTAATTAAGGTTATAGGCTATCCTATACTTAACGGGAATACATTTTTACTAATAAAATGCTATTATTACATTAGTTAGATCAAAAATTTGTATTTTAGCTTGAGAATTATAATTGCTATATGTCTGTTATTTGAAAAACAAAAATATTTGTAGGACAACCTATATTTTTTTGTGGCAAAATCGTGGCATAGCTGACTTTACAGTTTAAAAAAAATAGATTTGATAGGAGTTTTTTAATATAGGTTCGAATCCCTCTCTCTCCGCTGGTTGAGAAACTAAAATAAGCTAAAACGCTGTAAACATCAATGTTTACAGCGTTTTTTTGTTTTGCGTAAGTATCAGAAAAAATCAAAACAGGTCACGATTTTTATGACCTTTTCAGTGACCAATGCAAAAATCGCAAAACAGGTTACTAAAAACTCAGGGAAACCCGACCAATAGGGAGTTTAACGATTTGTACAAATCTGGATATGTTTTAAAATAATCTTTTGCAATCTGAGGTTCTTTATACATTTTTCAAAATTTTAAATTACTGATGCTGTAAGAATCTGAATACAAAAGCAGACTATTTTGGTTCAGTTTGAAACAAAACAATCTGCTCTGTATTTTTGTTTGATTTAATTATTGAGCAACATATCCACCGTCAATTATTAGATCTAATCCGGTAATATAGCTTGCCTCATCAGAAGCTAAAAAAGAAACGCCATTTGCAATTTCTTCAGGTTTTCCTGCGCGTTTCATTGGTGTTTGATCAATAACCCACTGATTTAGCTGTTCATCCTGACTGTCCGTTAAAGGAGTAGAAATAAATCCGGGCATAACTGCGTTTACACGCACACCTTGTTGCGCATAAGTAACAGCGGCATTTTTAGTAAGACCTATAACCGCAGCTTTAGCAGCATTGTAGGCTGCAACGCCAGATGCTCCAACTAATCCCCAGATTGAAGAAGTATTAATTATAGAACCCTTACCTTCTTTAATCATGTGAGGAATCACATGCTTCATTCCAAGGAATACTCCTGTCTGATCTACTGCCACCAAACGGTTCCAATTTTCCAGTTCAAGCTCATGAATAGGAGTATAGTCGATGAGTCCGGCATTATTTGCAAGTATATCGATGTGACCCGCTTCTGAGATTACTTTACCTATAGCTGATTTCCATTCCTCTTCCTGGGTGACATCTACTTTAAGGAATGTTACGTTTTCTCCATATTGAGCACTGTCTTTGACGTCAAATGCATAAACTTTTGCACCTTCTGCTACAAATTTTTGTACAATAGCTAAACCGATTCCTTGGTTAGCACCTGTTACTACTGCAACTTTGTTTTCTAAATTTTTCATTTTTCTGGATTTTATAGTTATTATTGCTTTCATTACTGCTCATTTCTGAGCTTAACTTTTATTGATTTTTTGATTTTTTGAAGATATATACTCCTAAATAATGGAAAAGAATTCCAATTCCCCATCCTAAAGTTGACCAAAGAGGCCATATATACGTTCTATCTGTTAAGTACCAAATCAGCCAGATTACCGGAGTTAATAAAATAAAAACTAACAGGTGAATTCTGAAACCTTTTTTAGGATCTGCTGGTGACGGATTCCAATTTGTTTGATGTGTCATAATGTTTAATTTTTTTTAGGTTAATTTTTGCTGTTATAAGGCATCGTTAGTCCTGAATCAGTAGTTTTAGCTATTACGATTCTTCGACTTGTAAGCGTTTAAAAAGAAATATTTAATAAAAATCAGAAATTAAAAATCTTCTCTGGCTCTATGAGATGTATTCCATCAGGAAGCACTTTCGGAGATTTGGCTATTTTTTCTGCAAGAATATCTGTTGGCAGGGGACGGAATTTTTTTAATATTCCAAATTTATTAATGAAATGTAAAAAGGGTATAATGAACTGCTCGTCAACTCGATCTGTTTCTCTGCGCTGTAAACTTGCCGGTCTGAAAATTATATATTGGTCAAAATTGACTTTTTTTATATCTTCTTCCAGCCTTCCTTTCATTTTAAAATAGTTGATTTTACTGGTTGCTGACGCTCCATAGGACGAAAGTAAAACCATTTTTAAAACGCCATTCCTCTTCGCTGTTTTTGCGAATTGCAAAGGAATTTCATAGTCGATATGCCAATGCTTTTCTTTAGATCCCGCAACTTTTGAAGTTGTTCCGAGACATGAAAACAATATATCTCCGTTGATAAATTCACTTACACTTTCTAAATCTTCAAAATCGGTTAAAATTTCCTTCGCTTTGGGATGATTTATGTTTCCTGTTTTGCGGACAAATAGTACAACTTCAGTATATTCGGGGTCTTGCAATAAAATGTTAACCAAATCTTTTCCTGTAGCTCCGGTAGCTCCAATTACCAATGCTTTCATATTAAATTTATTTTAGTCAGAGAATTTTGGGTTAATTAGCAACAAGTTTTCCCGACTTTTATTTGTTAATTAATGTTTTTTTACCAACCAGCTTTCTACAGCTTTTGAAAAATCTGCTACATCTATAGGATGACGACTTGTAATTATGTTTGCGTCAGTAACGACAGGCTCGTCTACTACAGTTGCACCGGCATTTTTTAGATCAACCTGAATATTCCAATATCCTGTTAATTTTCTTCCTTTTAAAATATCTGCTGAAGCCAATACGACAGGAGCGTGACAGATTGCAGCGATTAGTTTTCCTGATTTGTTAAAATCCTGTATAAATTTGATTACATCTTTATCATAACGAAGGTTATCAGGATTCCAGGCGCCACCGGGAATGAAAATTGCATCGTAATCATTGACCTTGATTTGGTCAGCAGTTTTATCAAATTTGATCCATCCGACAGGCTGTAAATATTGGATTGCCATAATATGTGTTTTAGACATTTCAGGATAAACCAATCCATATCTTGCAGGTGCAGGATTAAATTTCGGAGCTACAATATCGACTTGAGCTCCCAATTGTTTAAAATACCAGACGGGTCCCAGTAATTCAATCTCTTCAAACCCATCTGCTGCGATTACCGCGATCTTTTTACCTTTAAGAATTGTTTTATCTTTTACAGGTTTAAAGAAAAAATCTCTCAATATTTCGTTTCCCGGAGCATTTAATAATTGGGAAACCGGCATATTAACGACAGCTGGTTGTGAAGAAAGTTGGTTTACCACTTCAAGCTCGTGGCTGTTTTTTTGTGCGTGTAGACTTGAGATAGCAAACATACCTATGACGGTTGCTAAAAATGTTTTGTAAATTGTTTTCATAAGTAAGATTTAAGGATTATTGTTATTATTTTATGTTGCTTTATTCACGGGTTAAAGGTGCAAATTCAATCAGGTTGTGAAGACCTTTTTGAAACGGTTGCTCTTCGATACTGGTAGTGAGGTAATCAATAACAGGTTGGATTGGAGGAAACTTCAAATGATATTGAAAAGCATCATCTCCTCTAAATTTTTCAAAAGTCACAAACTTTGTTGGGTTATTTTCAAACTGAGACAATTGATAGGTTACCACACCTGGTTCACCTCTGAATTGTGGCATCGCAATATGATAAACATCTTTAAAAGTCTGCTGTGTTCCGGATTTTGCATCAACAAACAACATCACTGTAAGTTGGTTATCTTCTTTTTTTGAAGTTTTGCGCCACTGTTCTTTTGAAATAGGCTCAAGATCTTGAATATAGTTGATTTTGATGGGCTGTTCCAATGCTTTTTTAGCTAAAGAAGTAAGATTTTGCCCCTGCAAATCATTATTGAATCTCTCTAATTCACTGATATTTATCCAACGCTCTATTAACCATAAGACCGTGGTTTTTTCTTTTTCATAATAAGCTTCAGACATTACATTTCCTCTTTCAGAAAGAGATTTATTTACATAATCACTAAGTGCTTTTTGGAACTGTTTTACGTATTCTTTTTTTACTTCGAATCGAGTTAATTTTGCGACAATTTCTTGTTGTTTAAGTTGTTGCATTATTGCTTCACCAACGGCTTGAGCTGATTGTGGATTTTGCCCGGTTATTAATCGTTGATCTGTCACTACGTGAGACTGCCAAAGACCTGACTTTTCAAATTTTGCTCCGCGTTCTGTTAATTTGTCTTCTAATAAGAAAGGAACAACATTGTTTAATTTTACTGCAATTTCTTCCTCATTGCTAAAAGCATTCAGTTTCTTACCATCCACAAGATATTTTCCATTTGAAAGTTTACTATTTACAATTCCTGCCGGACCATGACAAACTGCGCTTACAATACCATTTTGTTCATATATTTTGGCTGCGATATCAGATAATTGTTCATTTTCTGGAAAATCCCACATGGCACCGTGTCCTCCTGCGAAATGTATGGCTGCATAGTCTTCAGGTTTGATATCAGATGGTTTCAATGTATTCTCAATTTTCTTTCTATATTTTGTATTTTCCCAAAATTTTTTGTTAATAGAATCTCCAAGATTAAACCCATCAACTGGAGCTTTTCCTCCTTTTGGACTTACAAAATCAATTTCATATCCTGAATTACTGAGAACATTCCAAGGATGAGAGACTTCTGATAAGTAAAAACCTGTTTTTTCCCCAGTATTTCCTTTTTGATCGTGGCTTGTCACTACGAATAATATTTTCTTTTTCATTTTATTTGAATTTTGTGCTTTAGCATACACACTACACACTAATAGAAATGCAGAAAAGATGGCAATAGCATTATGTGTGACAGACAATAATAATTTAGCTACTGTAATCATAATTTTGGGTTTTAAATGTTAATAGGTTGTAGTAGATTTATTTGCGTCTCAATTTCTATTACAAATCTACCACTGCATGAAATCCTGTAGAAGGACAAGAATCACAAAAAAAACGTGATTTCAGTCACTGAAATAATGTGATTGGAATCACATTGAATTGTTGTTTAAATAGAGAATTATTGAATATTATTTAATAATGTATCAAAAATGACCAACTCAAAGTTGGTCATTTTTAATTTTTGATATTATAATCCAACTTTAATAAGCAAATCTGAAATAGCATTCGGCTTTGACAAAAATGGTGAATGACTGGTATTTACTTCATACACTTTTGAAATTCCTGCTTTGCTTATCATCTGATCCTGAAAATCGGGAGAGATAACAATATCCTGAAGTGTTTTAATATAAATTTTTTGTACACTTCCAAAGTTCTGAGCTGTTAATGTGATTTTATTCCCTAGAGGAATAGCCGGTTCCGGACGGTAATTATTCACAACGAGATCTTTTGCTGCTTGCGAACCATCATTAATGAATAAGTGCACTAAGTTTTCACTTTTTATATCAAAAGTTAACTGATCCGCAGACTGTACTAATGAAGCCCCCAATTGTGAACCTGCATCTAATTGTGCCAGATCACCTAAAGACTGCCCAGACTCCGGTAAAAAAGCGCCGATAAAAACCAATTTATTAATTTTGGAAGGAACTTTTTCAGCAACATTGGAAATAACCATTCCGGCCATACTGTGACCAACCAAGATTACTTTTCCATCTGTCATGTTTATGGCATCGATTACTTTGTCACGATAAACATCTAAACTTAAAGTATGAGTAGGTGTATTATCAGACCCATGTCCGGGCAATTCTACGACAATTACTTTTTGACCTTGTTTTTCAAGGTTTGTCTTTACTGTATTCCAGACATAAGGAGCTTGCCAAGCACCGTGAACCAAAACATACGTGTTGGGTGATGTACTTACGTTATCATTATTATCTGTAGTACATGACGAAGAGGTGAAAATTGTAACTACTGCTAAAAGCAGTGATAAAAACATTGTTTTCATTTTTTTTGTTATTAAATTGTTGTTTAAATTATTCTTTAAGAAAAAATCTGTAACTCTTTATTGATAAATAAAAGTTCCTCTTGGGTAAGATTGATATCTATTGATTTTGCATTACTTATGGCCTGCTCACTGTTTCTCGCTCCTGCAAGAACGACTGTAATTCCCGGTTGTAGGGTAGTCCATCTTAAGACCAACTGAGCCAGTGTTACATTTTTATCATCAGCTAGAGGTTCAATTTTGCTGAGAAAATTTTTCACTTTTTCAGGATCAAATTGTCCGAAATATCCGTTTCTGTGGTCATCAGATTTTAAATGTTCTCCTCTAAAATATTTTCCACTCAACAGCCCTCTTTCCAATGGACTATAGGCAATCAGACCGATATTATTTTCAATTGCACTAGGGACTATATCTTTTTCTATGTGACGGTTAAGCATGCTATACGGAAGTTGATTAGATGCCAATTTTAATGTTCTATTGGCTTCCAGCATTTGATTTTTATTATAATTACTTACCCCTGCAGCACGAATCTTTCCTTGCTCTATCAATCTTAATAATGCTTCCATTGTTTCTTCGATCGGAGTGGTAGAATCTGGCCAATGTAATTGCAACAGATCAATGTAATCTGTATCTAATCTTTTTAGACTTTCTTCTGTCTCTTTTATAACATTTTCTTTTGAGGCATATTTATATAAAGGGTAAACCTTTCCATGATCTTCCTGCTGCCACATATAATCTCCTTTGCCTTTGTTACTTCCGTCCCATACCATCCCGAATTTTGTAAGAATCTGAACTTTTGAGCGATCCATACTTTTAATTGTTCGCCCAATCAGTTCTTCACTAAATCCTAATCCGTAAAATGGTGCCGTATCAATAGTTGTTACACCATAATCAATTGATGCTCTGATAGCATTCTGAGCTTCATTTTCTTCCGTTCCTCCCCACATTGTTCCACCGATAGCAAAACTTCCGTAAGTAATTGCTGATAATTCGAGACTGGTATCTCCTAATTTTCTAAATTCCATTTTATTTTATTTTATTTTTCTAATTTATAAGACAAAGTTACTCGTGTAAATATCTTGAAATAAAGGATTTAAGTCACTTTAAATATGTGATGAAAATCACTTTAACGGGCGTTGTTTTCTGGAGCGGGAATATCAAATCCATTTAAAATTATGGCAATAAGACTATAGCTGCCAATAAGGAAATACAGTTCTGCGACACCTTCGTTCCCCAAAAGCTCAACAGCGTACTTATATGTGGAATTGGAAACAATCTTTCCTTGTGTCAATGCATTAGCAATGTCATATGTAATAGATTCTTGTTCATTTAAACCTTCCGGACGAGATCCTGAACAAATTGAAGCAATTATACTTTTCGACAGTCCAAACGCTTCCGCCATAATTTCATGGACATACAACTCGAAACGTGCTCCGAATTTACTTCCGACGGATAGAATTGCAATTTCTCGAACCTTTTTATCTAATGTTGCGTACGTGTCAAGAGTTTTGATAAAACTTAAAGCAGGAATTCCAAATTGAGGAAAGTGGAGCATTGCTGGGAATGGACCTAATAAAGCTCCCTGCGAATTGATCATTGAAGCTTGTCCCTGGCTCCGTGTAATAAGATTTGAGATCTCATCATGGACGAAACGCAGTTCTGGACTCAGATTTTCCGGTGGTAATGGCTGTAAACGCATAATATTATTTTTTAAGGTTAAAATCGTTGGTAAACTGTCCATCAATAAGAACGAACGCCATACGACAAACTTTTCCTGATCTGTTTGCCCACGCATGATTTGTCCCTGCCTGAACAACAATGTCTCCTGCTTGAATGGTTGTTTCTTCCTTATCTAAAATCATAGTAATTTCGCCTTCTAATACAATTCCGTAATCTAAAGTTTCTGTGCGGTGCATTAAGGGATGTGGTCCTCCCTGTGATGATGTTGATGCCTTTTCGTCGCCCATCGATTTAAATTTTTCAACAGCTTCTTTTTCTGTAAGATTTCTTATTTCATCACCCTCCGGAGGAAATTCGATCACTCTTATTCTTGTTCCGTTTTTTGGTGGGGGCAAAACCAAATTGGGTTCATCAACTTCGTCCGGTTGTGGATGTATCAGTACCGGAGTTTCCACAGTATGCCATATTTCAAAAAAAGTTGGTCCTCCGGGACCTCCAACTAAATGTGTATTAATTGGGGATGCGTCATTTACAATGATTGGTTTCCCATCTGAATCGTGACCTGTCACAACTCGTCTAAATGTTTTGTTCTGTGTTTTCATACTATTTATTTTTTAAAGTTTTTAAAAAAATTAATTCCCAGATAATGAAAAATTATTCCTACTAACCATGCCGGAGTAGACCAAAGAGGCCATATATAGGATCTGTCAGTGAGATACCATACTAACCAGATTAATGGTGTCGTAATTAGAAAAACTAAAAGGTGAATTCTGAAGCCTCTCGCCTGATTTACTTGCTTTGAAGCTGTGCTTGAATGTTTTGAATGTTTCATGATAAATAATTTATTAAAGATTTCAATTTTTAAATAGCATTAGATTGCATATATGAGCCTGTCATCACGAAAAAGACTGATGACAATTGCTCTGAATATTCATCGCAATTTGTTTTGTTTTACTCTACAAAATTGCTAAAGAAAGAAAAGTGATACCTGACACAAATGTGTCAAAATTATTTATGTGCTAATTTTTGTCTTATACGAGTAAGAGATTGTCTTTCTATACCCAAAAAGCTGCAAAGATGGGATAAGGAAATCCTGTTGAATAAAGAAGAATGATTTTTAATAAAATGCAGATAACGTTCTTCTGCAGACTGAAAAATAAAACTTTCTATGCGCTCTTGTTGCCTTTTTAAAATCTCTTCAGCAACCAGGCGTCCATATTTTTCAATATTGCCGGATTTTTTGTACATCGCTTGGATATCTTCATAAGAAAGACATGCAAAAGTTGTAGGTTCCAGACATTGTATTGAATAATTACTCGGTTTCTGAGAAATAAAAGAAGGATAATGAGTGGCATAATCTTCTTCTGCATAAAAACCTACGGTAATTTCATTTCCATAAGGATCAACATAAGAGGAGCGAACCAATCCTTTGCAAATGAAGCCTATTGATTTTTGAATCTTTCCTGATTCAAGGAAAAAATCTTTTTTGTTTAACTGCACAAAATGAAGCCTTGAAATAAATTCACCAACTTCTTGATCCGTAAATTCAGGACAAAAAGATTTTATTGATTTTATGTATATTTCAAGAGCCTGTGTCATGACTTATATGAAAATAATTTAAAGTAAAATATTGTTTTTTGGTTGTATCGGCTTTGGAATATCTTCTTCTCCAATCATCTGCAGCAAATCAATCTCAATTGTTCTGCAAATGGATAACATGGGAATATCATTTTGCAGTCCTTCAAAAGGATTTTCAGAATAATCACCGATTAATTCCATTACAACATAAATAAATCCTACAATCACCCCAACAGGAATACTTAGCCACACCATATCATGTCCTAATTTTGAAAACTCTCCAACAATACCAAATGGCAGAAGAAATACAAAAATGCAGACGAATACAAAACTGAAGCTAGCGTACTTTCTTGGAAACGGAAAGTTCTTAATTCTTTCTGTTTTTCCTTGTTCCTCGTAAAAACTGTTAATGACAGATTGTAACTCAATTTGTTGCATATAGTTAATAGAACCTTCATTAAAAAGATCTTGTATAAGCTGTGTCTGTCGGTCCAAAAGCTGTGTTGCGGCATTGTTAAAAAGCTTTAATCTTTCCATCTCTTCGTTGGAAATATACCGTAAATAATGAATGTTTTTTAATTCCTCTTCAAAATCATTAAATATTCTGTCTCTTCTTTTCTGATTATAAAATCCAAAAATACCATACAAACTTACATGCTCCCACTGAACAGGTCTCAAAAGCTGTTCACGCAACTGATACAGATAAACGATATGATTATATATTATTTTTTTTCTTATTACATCAGTTTTCTCATTCGATATGAAACTTTGATTTTTAAGGTTTTTCACCATTGTACCCAGCTTTCGACTGCTGTTTACCATCGCGCCCCATATTTTTCGGGCTTCCCAAAGCCTGTCGTATGATTGATTATTTTTAAAACCAACATAAAAGGCTACTGCTGTACCAATTAAAGAGAGAGGAAGCCATGGAATTATTATATACTTCCACTGTGTGAAATGATATAATGCTGTTACAAAAAACATCCAGGGAAATAGCCATAACAGATGCTGACCTGCAAATTTGTAAATATCTTTTAATGAGAGATGTTTTTTGACAAGCATGGTTAAAATTTTACTTTGTAGTGTAAAATTATAATTATCTTATATTAACAACATTGACTTCAGTCACAAAAAAAGTGTGACTCAAATCACACTTTGCCTGGTTATTTTGCTTTCGGATATAATCTACTTAAAGTTTCTCTACTTACACCAATGAATTCTGCTATGAATTTCTTGGGAACCTGTTGTAACAGATCGGGATACAGACGTGAAAATTGTTCGTAACGCTGCTGTGGTGTGCTGGATAATAATAACTTAATTCTCTGTTGTAAGGCAACAAAACCATGGGTGAGTTTAACTCTGAAAAAATGTTCCATTTTATGCATATCGGCGGCGATTTTTTCTCTTCCATGCAGGCTAAGACATAATACTTCACCTGGTACTATACACTCAAGAAACATAGATGCAGGAACCTGATTAAAAAAAGATTTATAATCAGACATCCACCAGTTTTTCTGTGCAAACATGCAAATATATTCTTTACCGTCTTCATCAAGATAAAAGACTTTGTAAATCCCCGATAACACCAGATATTCGTTCCTAACATCATCTCCTTCCTGAATTAGATATTGATTTTTACGAACTTTTTTCAAGGTGAAAAAAGATTGAATATATTCAAATTCACCATCATTAATTGGAGTTATTTCTTCAATATGTTTTCTTAACAATTCCATTTAAGCTCTCTATTATTTATTAGTTTATGATAAATTTAAAAAAATAAAATAAAAAATAGATGTGAAATCGATTTAAACTTCCGAATTTGACAATTCAATTCGTAAATATTAGCGTTTAATCCTGATCTATCTGTTTATATTTAAGAATATTACAATTTTGTATTAATTATTTGTTACTATTATCTCAATAGATTACTGCAAAACTGGAAAATTCTGTATTTTGGATAGAAAAAGGTGTACAGAATCTAATTCTGTTTTAAAATGCTGACAATTCGGTTATATCTGTACCGAAAAAAATGATTGAATAAGATAACTATTGATATTTCTGATTTCATTTATATAGGGAAATGAAAAACCTTAATGTAGTTTATATTAAATAATTGCAAGAGTTTAATTTTTGAAACAGTCGAGACAGATTTTGCTCAGTAAACTGAATTTCACTACATATTATAAAAATATTTTTTTAAATTTAATACCTATTTAGATATTTAAAATTCCTGTATGCTTGAAAATTTTGAATTTTATCTTTTTTTGGTTCTGCTCATTACAATGCTTATCATGCTGGCTAAAAAAATTCAGGTTGCATATCCGGTTTTACTTGTATTAGCGGGGCTTTTTATAAGTTTTATTCCTGGTGTGCCACCCATTAAAATAGAACCCGAATTATTATTCATCATTTTTTTACCCCCTTTGCTTTATGAAGCCGCGTGGTCTACCTCATGGAAGGAACTCTGGCGATGGCGCAGGATTATTTTCAGTTTTGCTTTTGTCGTTGTTTTTTTTACGGCTTTATCAGTCGCTGTGTTTGCCAATTTTTTTATTCCCGGATTTTCTTTAGCTCTGGGATTTTTATTAGGCGGAATTGTTTCTCCTCCAGATGCAGTGAGCGCCGGAGCAATTTTAAAATTTGTAAAAGTGCCGAAAAGATTGACCTCGATTCTCGAAGGTGAAAGTTTGCTGAATGATGCTTCTTCGCTGATAATTTTCAGATTTGCAATGATTGCTGCTGCAACCGGACAATTTGTTTGGCATGAGGCTGCCGGAAGTTTTGTATGGATGTGCGTTGGTGGTGTGGGAATCGGGCTTGCTATTGCATACATTTTTATGAAAATGCATAAAATTTTACCCACCGATTCAAACACTGATATTTTACTGACATTTATTGCTCCTTTTTTAATGTACTTGGCAGCAGAACAACTTCATGCATCCGGAGTTTTAGCGGTAGTAGCCGGTGGATTATTTCTCTCTTATCGCAGTCATGACTTTTTAAGCAGTGCATCAAGAATACGTACGGTAACTGTTTGGGAAAGTTTTTGCTTTTTGTTAAATGGAATTGTTTTCATGCTGATCGGCTTAGATTTGCCAGAAATTGTTTCCGGATTGGGTAACACAGATATATTTACTGCGATCGGTTATGGAATTGCAGTCACTGTTGTTCTGATTATTGTAAGAATTATAGCAGGATATGCAGCGGTAATTACAACCTTAATT
The DNA here is from genome assembly GCF_058310155.1 of Chryseobacterium sp. DT-167. Classification (NCBI taxonomy): domain Bacteria; kingdom Pseudomonadati; phylum Bacteroidota; class Flavobacteriia; order Flavobacteriales; family Weeksellaceae; genus Chryseobacterium; species Chryseobacterium sp. DT-167. The sequence goes on from NZ_JBZEEQ010000017.1 coordinate 50,725, forward strand.
ATGAGAAATTTCATTACCGTAGCAGATGCAGAATCACCCGGCTGGCAAACCCCCATGATTATTGGCTGGACTGGAATGAGGGGCGTAGTTTCCTTAGCAGCAGCACTTTCGATTCCCTTGACTTTGGATGACGGAACTGCTTTTCCACAAAGAAATATGATACTCTTCATCACATTTATTGTTATTCTTTTAACCTTGCTGTTACAAGGGCTTACACTTCCTGTTTTACTTAAGAGGTTTCCTCCAGTAGACCGGGACTTTGTAAAAAGCGAGAAAGAGATAGATTACGAAATTCAGAATAGTCTGGCAAAAGTGGCGATTGATAAAATACGCAATGATTATGCTCACAAGATAGAAAGTTTCCCCGCATTGAAAGATCAATTACAGAAATATGAGAACCAGCTGAGCAGTTCTGAAATTATTCTTAATTATGAGGAATACAGAAATATTTATATTGACATTCTTGATACTCAGAGAAACTGGCTGATCAGGAAAAACCGCGAAGAACTTTTGCTGGATGAGGAAATAATTAGAAAACACCTCCGGCTACTTGATCTTCAAGAGGAAAGATTGAATATGAAAAGCTGAGACTTTATAACCAATATTATATGTAACTGACATATCAATAAAGGAAATTTATTTCAATAGCTTTCTCGCAAAGATGATAAAGGAAATGTTTTTTATCATCGATAAGGGATAAAAAACATTTGGTCTCGAAATGTTTTTTGTTTTGTCCTGCTTCGAAATTATGATAACGGAATCAGGACTTGTTTCCTTGATAATAGTAGCTTTGAGCTTTATATAAATTGATATTCTAAATTATTTCTGTCTTAGGCAATCCAATCTCAAATTCCTGTGGATGAGGCTTAAGGGCAATCATACTCATGTCTTCACGAGGACTTCTTATTTTCTGTGCTTTCTCTTTATCTATAGTATATCGTTGATCATCAAAGAGTGGCATTTTTTGCCGTTTTGGTAATGACAATTGTTGGAAAATGGTAATCTACCTCTACGGTTCCAGTAACAGACAAATATCTCTTTCTTTAAAAGGAAGTTTTCTAAAGATGTTGGAAAATGTGCTTTATCAAAAATAATTTCCTTTTTAGCAAAGCAAAAATTGTTTACGATTTTAAATAAAGCTGAAGACTGTTTTATCTGTTGTAAAAACCGGCAAATATTCCTTTTAACTACAACTTCGCGAATTTTGGATACACCTGCTCGGCGATATTGTCAGAACTTTGCATCAACAATAACAGGAAAATATGGATTTAAAAAACAACACCATCCTGATCACAGGAGGAACCAGCGGTATAGGGCTGGAACTTGTCAAACAACTTACCCAGCAGGGGTCAACGATCATCGTTACGGGTCGTAAACAGGAAGCCTTAGATAATGCCAGAAGACTTTTCCCAAAAATACACGTCTTTCGAAGCGATGTAAGTGATCCGCAAGATATTGAGCGCCTGTATAAAGAGGTGACTCAACAATTCCCTGATCTGAATATGATCATTAACAATGCAGGTGAAATGCGGTTGCTTGATGTTCAGGACACGAGCAAGAACCTGGAAAACATAACCCGTGAGATCGATATCAATCTCACAGGAACAATCCGGATGGTTCATCAGTTTTTGCCGCACCTGATCAAAAAACGTTCGGCGGCAATTGTAAACGTTTCCTCTGCCATTGCTTTTATGCCTTACTCCACCGCTCCGGTTTATAGCGCTTCAAAAGCAGGAGTTCATGCTTATTCCCAGGCTCTGCGCCTACAATTGGACAGAACCAGTGTCAAGGTAATCGAACTGATTCCTCCGGGCGTCAATACCAATCTTCAGAATGATTGGGTGCTGCCACCGAATCCAGGCCAGATGATGGATGTCGATAAATTGGTCAGTGTGGCTATTAAAGGGCTGTTGAATGACACGCCTGAGATCAAGCCATTCCTGGTGAATATTATAAAATTTCTGAGCCGCTTGATACCCAACCAATTGATGAAGTTAGGGCACAAGGAATTCAAAAAATTTAAACAACTTAATAATCAACAATAAACAATCAGTTATGAAAAAAACAATTTTAGCAATGTTTGCGATGCTGTTATCATTGGCGTCTTTTGCGCAGAAACTACCTGTAGATCAAATTGTAGGCATTTGGAAATGTGAAGATTACAAGATCGAGATATTCAAAGCTGGCAATATTTACTCAGCCAAACTCTTATGGTCGAAAGAGATGTTCGAAGCCGATGGCAAAACGTCAAAGAAGGACGTTAAAATCCTAATGAAAAACTCCGGAGCAGGTCTGTGCAAGGTATTACACATATCACCGGTCTTGTGTATAAGGAAGGCGAGTACGTAGACGGTAAGCTGTATAGCGTACAGGATGGAAACACTTATAGTTTGAAAGGAAAACTGAAAAGCCGTAATGACCTTGAAACCCGGGGCTATAAAGGGATTCCAATGGTGGGAAAATCATTTAAATGGAAAAGGGTTCAGTAATTAATTATAAAAAACAATGCTTATGAAAGATAATAAAGACAATTTGTCGAGGTTTTGGTTCGTCGTGTCCAATGCTGTTCCTCCTATAGGGTTCTTCCTATACTTCAGGCACAGAAAAGCATATCCAAATAAGGCCAGGAAAGCGTTAACAAGCGCAATAATCGGCGTACCGATCGCAATAATCGGAGGTTACATCATGAACACATTTATACTAATTAAATCATGTTGAAAAACATTATTTCCACAGTGTTGCTGCTTATTTCGGTAACACTTAGCTTCAAACATGCCTGGGATTCCTTATATTACAAAAACAATCCGGAATCTGTTAAGATGATAGAGAGTTTAGGGATCAGCGAAACGTTCATGCCATACATGGCTGCTGTAGCTATAGTAATTGGGATACTTTTGCTCATCCCGAAAACTTTTTTCCTGGGCAATATGCTAAATGCGTTCATGATCGTTATGATCATGGGGCTTGGGCTGCGGGCAGGAAATTACCGTATCGCGTTAATAGAGATACCGTTTTTAGTGATGCCATTAGTGATGATATGGCTCAAATATCCGTTTAAATTTAAATAATTGCAACATGGCTAACAGTAAACCTTACCGAATCAGTTCCATAACAGAAATACACCGTTTGATGGGACTTCCAAAACCTCATCACCCGCAGATCAGCATCGTCGATTTGAAAGGTCTCAGAAATGATACAGGTATAGATGCGGTAGTATTCGACCTGTATGTGATTTCAATGAAAAGAGGATGTGATGGTTTGCATTACGGGCAACAGAAATACGACTTTGATGAAGGATTAATGGCTTTTATGTCCCCCGGTCAGATCCTGCGTGGCGAAGACAATGGCGTACCTTCGCATCTGGAAGGCTGGATGCTTTTCGTACACCCTGATTTTCTCTGGAACACATCACTTGCTGCCAAGATCAAGCGATACGAATACTTTAGCTATGCTACCAGTGAAGCGCTGTTCCTCTCAGATAAGGAAGAGGTAGTGATCAATGACCTGATCAAAAATATTAAAACTGAATATCATTCCAATATCGATAGGTTCAGCCAGGACATTATTATCTCACATCTGGAGACCTTACTGAATTACGCCGAACGTTTTTATCAACGCCAGTTCATCACCCGAAAGATCACTAATCATCAGGTATTAAACCGCGTGGAAGAGCTCTTAAGCAGATATTTAGACAACGAAGCACTGCTGTCTGAAGGATTGCCAACTGTACAATACTTTGCCGATGCATTGAACATATCCGCTAAGTATTTAAGCAGCCTGCTGAAACAACTGACCGGTCTGACGATGCAGCAGATCATCCACGAGAAACTGATTGAGAAAGCGAAAGAAAAATTATCTACAACGCAGATGTCTGTAAGTGAGATCGCCTATCATCTCGGTTTTGAGCATCCTCAGTCGTTCAATAAATTATTTAAGAGCAAGACCAAACAAAGCCCGCTGGATTTCCGGCAGTCCTTCAACTGAAATTCCATTTAGTCTTTAAACGAGTTGGAAACTTTCTGGTTGTTTTATCATATTGGCTATACAATAAGATAGGTATTATTAGTCTTCCGTTTTGACCAGACCAACTGTAGCAGCTCTGCCGAAACAGATGGCAAAGCAGAGGTAACATTAATTCTCTCGTTGCTTAATTGAATGGCTTTCTTAAAGCTGGATCATAATTTTGTTCTCGTTTCATAGGTGAAATTAAGGTATAAGCTTAATTCTAATTGGATGCTAAATTAGTATATCCATTATACACTTCTTGATCTATACTGCACCTGTTAGTGATTTCACTTTAACTTTACTATCTATTTCGGATTAAACTATCTACCAATTTGATAGTGAATGATACGCATTGCAAAACCCCACTTTTATAACCTCCAATATAATATTTAAGCTTATGTGTGAATTAAATGTGTCTTTTATAGTTTTATATCTTAAAAATTAGTATTTTTAGACTTCAAAACTAAAACCATGCTTAAAAAAACGTTCTCCTCAACTATTGAGGTCCATAAGGGCTTTCATAAAACTTTCGGTTTGAAAAAGCCATTCTCCATCTGTTCATATCTATTTTCAGCTTCTCATAGAAGGGATTGTAGGCTTGAAAACGCTTCATAAAAATTAGATTTGCAATACACGTTTATAATATATCTTTAATGAGTATGCCACCGTCATAAAATTAAAACTAATAACCATTAAAACACCATTTCATGAAAGCAACCCTGCTTAACATCATGGAGATATTAAAGAAATATCTCCCAAAACACAATATGCCTGAAATATTGTTTGACTCGCCTTTAACAAATAAAGAGTACAACGACAAAAGGCAGATATTTAATACCTACTACCAATTGCGACCTACCGCAATTGTATTCTGTACCAACACACAACAGGTCTCGGAAGTCATTAAACTCATCAGGCAGTACAATTACACTGGTCCTTTAAGAATCCGTTCTGGCGGTCATGATCATGAAGGGGAATGTTCGGCAACTGATGCCTTGGTAATAGACCTCTCAAAAATGACAACAGTTGATATTGAGGCAGATCTCAATTATGCAACCATTCAGCCCGGCATCATGTTTATTGACCTTATTAAACAGATGAATGCCAAAAATGTAGGATTACCGCATGGTACGTGCTATTCTGTACGCATTGCAGGATTTACATTTGGAGGCGGATGGGGACCATGGACCCGCCAAAAGGGAATGGGATGTGAAAGTCTTGCCGGTATAACTATTGTACTGGGAGACGGCTCGTACCGTACCATCATAGACAATAAACTTATCCCGGAATATAAAGGTCAGACGGTTTCAGATCTTAATGAAGAAGACCGGAAACTTTTGTGGGCATTACGCGGTGGCGGTGGTATGAGTTACGGTATTGTTACTGAACTCATTTATAAAACTTTCACTATGCCTGATTATACGACTAAATTTACCGTTGCATGGGAGCAGAAATTCGGACAAGATATTCCACCTGCTGTTGATATACTTAAACGCTGGGAAGAGCTTATAGGGTATAACGAAAATCCTGACCTGCTAGGTACCAATCTTAAAATAGTTGCCAAATTTAAAGATGTGCAGGATACCACTCCGGTAGAAAAATCTTTGCATGACTGCTATTTCTACGGATATTTCATGGGAAACAAAGATAAGTTCCAGAGCCAACAGGATTTTGAAGCAAACCTGAGAAAAATCATTGAAGAAAATTGGTTTCCAGAAAATCAGTTTGGACAGTACAACGTTAATTTTGAAGACAGTATTGAGGCGGTATTGTCTAATAACGTTTCCAATCGTTCTGGTAAACTGACGGCCGTACCTGATAGTAACAGACGGCAATGGAGCATATTTTCAGCTTGGGACAGAGTTGTGAAATGGGATACTGAGCAGGAAAAACATCCGGTGCTAGAAAGGTTATATGACACCGCTTATTTGCCTCATCATTTCCAGGCTATTCCACCTGAAATAGACAAACCCGCTCCACATAAAATCACTTCAAGATTTGCCATTGTTACAGAAGATGAAAAACTTGCCTTCCAAAGGAGGATTAAATTGATAGAAAGTCTTGAATCAAATCTTTTAGCTACAGAAGGTGAAAATGAAGGGATGAACACTTATTTTACTTTAGGAGCTATTACCGGGGAATATTACCGCGATTATAATTTTAATGCAAACCAATTTCCGGAAGGAAGTTCTTTTGCATATAAAAAATGCTTTTACACGATTCAATATCAAGCCTGGTGGGACAATGACGGCATTGAAAACCCGAAAGTACAACCCTACGTTAATCGTGCTATAGATTGGTTAGAGGTATGCAGGAATTATGAGATACCTGCGACCTACGGCGCTTTTATTAGTTTTAAAGACGATAGCATTCCAACCCATGTTTATTTTCAGGAAAGTTATGACAGGCTTAAAGAAATAAAAGAAACCTATAGTAAAGACCCAAACAATATACTCAGTAGCAGAAAAACGATTATCTGATAAAATAAAATACCATTGGTAAACTCAATATGTGCTAACTTCTTTTTAGTAAATAAATACGCAATAAAATTCAACTAATAATCAAAAACATACACGACATGTCTGAAATTAAACAAGTAATCATCCATCCGGCCATAGGAGTTGCCAGGGTGGGTAACAGTCCGAAGGAATATTTTCTTTTGCCAGATCTCATTAACGAACCGATCACCGATCCGGGTAATTTCCGGGATAGCGAGGGGCGTATCAAACGTCAGGCGGCCCGTTTCCGGCTTTATGGCGCAGATGAGGAAGGTAATATCATCCGGGAACTTACTGCAGAAGATGGTGATATCACCTGGACCGTACATGTAGCCAATAAAAAGGCAGCCTGGTACAATTTCGATCTTGCCCTGGATATCCCCCAGGCTACAGGTGCTTTCTCTGGATACCCACCTGTGGAAAGTACCTTGCGCAATGTAACTATCAGTGATGCCGACCGGCACAGGCTTGTGATTGATGGAGGTGCGGTGGTGATCTCAGGAATTAACACCAACACGGATGGGAATGATCCGGGTTTTGCGTTTGACAAGGGTACTTTTTATTCCCCGGATGGTAAGGATACATCAGTTTACCTTGGTGAACTGCGCACAGACGATAACGGCTGTCTGCTTTTCCTGGGCGGTTATGGTCTCTCTGCATCCTACGCCAGTGAAAATGCAGTTACCTTTGCCAATAACGACACATGGCATGACGATACTTCGGACGGACCGGTTGATGCAAAAATCAAGCTTAAATCCGGGGAAACATTCGAAGCCACTGGTGCATGGGTACTTACTGCACCGCCCGATTATTCACCGGGGGTACAGGCATATGTGACAGGTTATGACCTCTTGGCACAAACAGCAAGTGATATGGGGCAATCTGTGCTGCCTGCCATTCCGGAATTTTGGGAGCATATCTATCCAATGCTGGAGCGGATGCCGCTCAACGGCTGGGTAAATGCTGGTATTTTTAAGCAAAATGGTTGGGGAAGTCCTGGTAATCTCTCAACACCTGAAATGGTAGCAAAGCTTTCAGATACATCCAATCAGTATTTTGAGCTGCGCCAGGCAATTTTTCGCCAGTTCCGGAATCCTGATTATTTAACCATGCAGGCAGAACTTTTCCCACCTGTTTATGGTGATGGACTGCAGAGTTTTAAAAGCAGCGATACCGATCCGCGTAATTTTATGGCCGTTATGCCATTCCAATATGAATATTTACAGCAATGGGCAAATGGTAATTTCACTATAGGATACAGACCGGGAACCAGAAGCTGGAACGACATTGCTCCATCGGAACAGGCTGCTCATCTAGACCGTACATCGCTTGATGAGACCATAGGCGGACCTTTCCATCCGGGATGCGAGTTTACCTGGCCAATGCGGCAACCGATACTGTATTCGGCACCATTCCGAATTAAGCGTAGGCTTGATGCCCCACTTACATACGGACCAGTACTTAATTCACAGATTGCACTGGAGGTCGGTGGACCTCTGGATGGATCGGCTGCAGGAGACATCACTAAATGGATGGCAGTACCCTGGCAAACGGATACTTCCAGCTGTCTAAGTGGTTATGTAGGCATTATGGGTCAATATGTACCAACCTTTTGGCCGGTTCGGGTACCAAACGATGTGCTTACGGAAGCCGATTACGAGGTAATGATGAATGAAAATGCAAGCCTGGAAGAAAAGAACGCTGCTTTCAGCAATCGAGTTAAATGGCTGCGTGGTATCGTATATCAGTATGGCTATCCTCCGGTAAAAGTAAGTCCTTATACCAAAGGTATCAACGATTTTATCACTCAATGGTCTGATGTGGGTATTCTCATTCAGAAAGAAGGTACTGGTGATGCCAACTTCCCCGATAAGATGTGGGTAGAGAATGGGCGAACGATAGGAGAAGAGCAGATTGCTACAGAAGCAATGCTGATGACTGCTCCGGGCCAGGAACAACCATCGGAAGATTCAGGTTACCTATGGATGGTAGATCGGGCTGAAAAGAGAAAGAGAAGATGATAGTAGACGTGCTGATTATAGGTAATGGCTCCGCCGGCTTAGCCTCGGCAATCACTTTACGGCAGCACGGTGTATCGGTAGCTGTAGTGCATCGGCCCGCCGATGCACATGCTATCCGGGCAGGAGAAAGCCTCGCTGCTTCCGCCCGATATTCACTTATGGAGCTTGATTTATGGGATGACTTTTTAGCTGCAGAGCACTCACCATGCTATGGAAATTCTTCCTGTTGGGGAGATGACCGGTTGTTTTTCTATGATTTTATCCAATCATCATTCGGAGAGGGTTGGTATGTGAATCGTATGGCTTTTCAGTCTATGCTTGTTCAAAAAGCAGTAGCGATCGGAGTGAGGTTTATTGAGACGAGCCGCGCCTTTAGACTCGTAAGGGAAGGTGTGTATTGGCAGTACATGGAAGGTCATTCACACATTAAAGCTTCTGCCATAATTGATGCCAGTGGCAGGAAGAGCTGGCTGAGTAGACAACTTGGTATAAAACGCGTTCGCATGGATAATCAGATAGCGGTGGTCAGTTTACTGACTTCCTCTAATTCTTTAAAAACTCGACAAAGTCTTATTGAAGCAGTTCCCGACGGTTGGTGGTATGTCTCGGAGGGTGGAGAAGGAAAGGTAGTTCGTATCTTTTTTACAGATCCTGACCTGCATGATCGGGCTGACTGGCTGGATCCCTTGTATTGGTGCAGGAAGAGCATGCAAACACGATTTATAAAACATAGGATACCGGTAAGTCGTTACAGCCCTGTATTTCCTCTACAATATACGTCAGCTGGAAGCCATCACTTGGAATCTTATGCTGGCGAAGGTTGGCTGGCGGTGGGTGATGCAGCCTGTGCATTTGATCCACTGTCATCTCATGGTATTGCTTTTGCTCTGCGTAGTGGCATTGATGCGGGTCTTGCTGCCAGAGATGAACTGGCGGGTATTTCATCAGCCGGAAATCATTATGATCAGAATATCCAACTCGCCTTCCGTTTATACGAAGAGCAACGTAAAGACCTTTATCGAAAGGAGACTCGTTGGACAGACCATCCTTACTGGATAAGAAGACAAGAAAAGCAAAAACCGACAGTTGCTAAAGACAGTATGCTATAAATACAGCCTCCTTAAAATTGTCAGACGAGCATTGTTTTATACCCTACTTTCTGAAATATATTTTTCGTCTGGAGCTGACACCAACGGAAATGATGATCAAGATTAATTAAAAGACTGTCTGAACTCCAAAGGAGAGATATTGGTCTTTGTCTTGAAAAGTTTGCTGAAAGATTGCGGATGCTCAAATCCCAGTTCGTAAGCAATTTCGCTTATGGTCAGTTCAGTGGTTGTCAACCTTTCTTTTGCTTTTTCAATGAGCTTTTCATGAATATATTGCTGTGCATTTTTACCGATAAGTGAGCGCAGCATATCACTCAGATAACCTGCCGAAATATTTAACTGTTCAGAAAGATACTGTACTGTGGGAACGCCCAGTTCGATGGATATCTGGCTGTTGAGATAATCATCAAGAATGGTTTCTGTCTTTTGCAAAATATCATTATTTACTGCTTTTCGCGTAATAAACTGACGTTGGTAGAACCGATTGACATAACTGAGCAGCAGCTCTATCTGTGCAATAACGACTTCCTGACTGAATTCATCCACACGGCTCTTTAGTTCACGTTCCATAATTTGGTAAACAGAAAGGATAATTTCTCTTTCTGTATCTGATAAATGCAATGCTTCATTAGACGAATAGGAAAAGTATCCATATTGCCTGATCTTTTTCGCCAAAGGATAACCCAAAAGAAAATCCGGATGGATGAGCAATATATAGCAATAGGTATTTTTATTATAATCAGTACTTCCTACCAGTTGATTGGGTGCTAAAAACAGAATACTGCCCTCATTGAAGTCGTAGTAATCCTGTCCGTATTTCAGCCTGCCACTGTTTTTGGTGATGAAAGTGATTTTATAAAAACTCAGGACGTCATAGATCGGTGCCATCTCGGTATTGAACGGATTATCTTCATTAAAATGTACGAGACTGATCAGCGGATGTTGTGGTGCAGGCAAACCAAAAGCCTGATGACTTTCCGATATGGATATAAAACGTATCAGTTTATCGTCTTTACTTTTCATTTTATAAATTTATTAAAAAACCTATAACAAATTGATCATTATAGGTTTTAGATTAATGAAGTCTTACCAAGGAAGAATATTGTCTTTACCGCTGAAATTTGCAGGTCCGGTAAAACTGCCGGTTGGAAGATCTTCAGACAGAGCTACCCTTATTGGTTCAGCAGATCCTTCTTCCACCGTATCTGTCCCCTGGAAATTATTGAGTGCCGTAGCGGTGAAGCCCGGACTTACCAGGTGAACTTTAATGTTTGTATTTTCCAGGTCTATCGCAAGAGAAAGAAATATCCCGTTGAGTGCAGTTTTGGAAGCTCCGTAAGCCGCATCGAACGATGAACGGTAAGGGTTTTCAGGATTAGAATTGATGCCCAAAGAACCTAACGCGCTGGAAACCGTTACAATACGTGCCGCAGGAGCTTTATGCAATAATGGTAAAAAAGCCTGTGTGATAGCCAAAGTACCAAATACATTTGTCTCCCAAACAGCTTTTAACTCATCGATAGGGACAATGCTCGCACGTTGCGCTCCCAGTACTTCCTCCATTGTGCGTCCGGAATGACCGGCGTGAGATATAGCGGCATTATTGACCAGCAATGTCAGATATCCGGATTCATTTTCAATTGTTTTTACCGCTGTATTAATAGAGTCTGAATCTGTAATATCGAGCTGAATCGCTGTTGCATCACCACCAATTTCAGAGACGGCCATTTCTCCTTTTTGAAGGCTTCGGGAACCAACATAGACTTTATACCCATGATCACAGAGCGCTTTAGCAATTTGAAAACCTACTCCGGTATTAGCACCAGAAACCAATGCTGTTTTTTGTTCTTTTGTCTGCATAATTGAATTTGATTTAAATTAATACATCAAAGTTGAATATTTAAAAGGTGCGAATTGTATCCAAATCAAGAATATTTAAAGCCATATTGAGAATAACCTTTGAGTTACATGATTTTGATTGAAGGAAAAGACATTTTAAAAGACTATCATATTTTCCTTGCACACAGAAAGCACTGTCTTTGCTTAAAAAATGCAATAACAGCTATTGAAAAATACTATGTATTACAGTGTTTCTACTGAAAAAATATAATTAATTTGGGAAAAATTACAACAGAACTAGCTATATACTTTTTTGTTCAACTAAATTTTAGGTGGATTACCTTGTATACAATATGAAAATTTCTAAAAAAATCAATGCTGTCAGAAGGTCTGTCATGCAAAATCTCACAAAAAATATCGGAAAATCACATTCGGTAAAAGGTAGTAAAAAAGATTTAGTCATCAGAAAAGTCCTCATTACCAGAGCAAACCATCGCTTAGGAAATCTTTTGATTATTACACCTTTGGTTCAGGAGGTTCATCTTCTTTTTCCGGATAGTAAAATAGATCTTTTTGTAAAGGGTGGAATATCACCCTCAATTTTTAAGAACTATCAATACATCGACAGAATTATCCAGCTTCCTAAAAAGCCTTTTAGCAATTTATTTCAATACCTGAGAGGATGGGCATTACTGTTGACCAGAAGATATGATCTTGTTATTAATTCTACTGCAGGATCTTCGTCAGGTAGATTGTCTACGTTGTTTGCCCGTTCCGAATACAAAGTTTTTAGTGATTTTAGCGAAGAATTAAATGCAGGAAACCCTGATTACAGGCACCTGGCGAAAAATTCAATATATAATCTCAGAGATTATCTGTCAAAACTGGGATTTAACGGTTTTGCGGATACAGTACCTGATTTAGATATTAAATTGGATCAAAGTGAAATCTTAAAGGGCAAACAAAAATTAGACAGTTTGATTCAAAATGACAGAGACACTATTTGCCTGTTTACCAATGCAACAGGAGAGAAATGCTATTCGGAAGAGTGGTGGGAAGAATTTTATGAAAAATTAAAAACCAATTTCCCTGATTATAATATTATTGAGTTGTTGCCTGTAGAAAACATATCAAAGCTTCATTTTAAGATTCCTCATTTTTATAGCAAGGATATTCGTGAAATGGGTGGTTTTCTTAAAAATGTTACGCTTTTTATTGCTGCCGATAATGGGGTAATGCACTTAGCAAGTGCTTCAGGAGTTCCCACAATCGGTCTGTTTTCTGTCAGTGCCGAGGATGTCTATGCACCATATAATGGCAAGAGTTTTTCAGTAAACACCAACCATGCTGATAATGATAAGATTATCGGGTTGATTGGCGGAATTTTAAAAAAAAATAATTTAGGGTTAGTTAAATAAGTTACAATGAAGGTGTTTTTTGCCAAAGAATTTTCTCAGTATAGTGAAGAAATCGCCCATATAATAAAAAAGTTTAGCAACACCGGTACTATCATAGGAGACGGCAGCCGGAATATTATTAAATTCTTTAAAATTAGTGACAGGCTCATTAATATTAAGTCGTTTAAGCAGCATAATATTATCAACAGGCACGTTTATAAATTTTATCGAAAATCTAAAGCCAGAAGGTCTTTTGAGTATGCACTACTTCTCATAGACAAAAAATTTTATACTCCCACACCAATTGCTTATATTGAAAATCATGATTTTATCGGTCTGACTTCCAGTTACTATATAAGTGAACAACTCGAAAATTCTTTTACTTTGAATGAAATTCTGAATGATCAGGATTTTCCTGAAAGAATTGAAATTATTCGGGGATACACTGCATTAATGTATGATTTACATCAAAATGGTATTCAGTTTATTGATAATGCAGCAGGAAACTTTTTGGTGAAAAAAGAAAATGGGATCAACCGGTTTTATATTGTTGATCTCAACAGAATGAATTTTTATGATCATATTGAAATTGATAAAAGACTTAAAAACTTTGCAAGATTTACACTCGACAAAGAAATCATGAATATTATTAGCGAGGAATATGCATCATTATCTGGATTGTCACCGCAATATTGTCTTAAGAAAATAAGTGACGCATCAAATAAAATGCTTTTTAAACGGAAAGTAAAAAAAGTTTTAAAATTTTATAAGTACTTTGTAAAGATTTAAAGATAACAACAGTTTTATCATCTGTTGTCTATCAGAAAGGATAAATTGCAGTCATCAGAGAAGGAAATCAATTTCACAAATTATTATAAAGCTTTCATTATATGAAATTAACCCTTGAATACTTGAATCAGATTGATACAGAGCTTTTTCTGGCAATCAACGGAAAACACAATGCTTTCTTTGATACGATAATGTTTTGGGCGAGCGATAAGTTGTTTTGGGTTCCGTTTTATGCGATACTATTAGTCATACTGATCAGAGAATATAAAAGATTTACCATTTATATTCTGCTCGCAATTACAGCAACCATTACTTTGTGTGACCAGACCGCCTCCGGACTTTTGAAAAATCTGGTGAAGCGGCTACGGCCTTCCCACGAGCCTTCTCTGGCTCCATTTGTCCACTTAAGCAAAGCAGGAGCAGGCGGAAACTATGGATTTGTATCATCGCACAGTGCCAATGCATTCGGACTCGTCACATTTCTTTGTTTTTTGCTTCCAGCAAGGTACAACTGGCTCAAAATTGTTTTGTTTTTCTGGGCTCTGCTTGTTTCTTACAGCAGAATTTACAATGGGGTACATTATCCATTTGATATTCTCGGCGGTGCATTGGTAGGTGTTCTTTCAGGCAGTCTTATCTGGGTTATATTCAAAGCGATATTTAAAGCTAAAATATCCTGATACAGAAGAATTAAAGGTGTTCAGCTTCTCAACTTAAAAATCTTATAAATGATGAATTTTAGTTAATTGAATAAACTTCTGTTTACTTGTAATCACCGGTTCAAAATCTCTCGTTTTTTCTTGAAGATATATATGGAAAATAATAAAAAAGCCTCACAAAATGTGAGGCTTTTTTGTTTTACAGAGCAGTTGCGTTTTTGTTAAGGAAGTCCTGTTTTATATCCCGTAATACATTGGAGTTGATATCCTTTTTAGGTCACAATTCTTATGCTCTTTATCTTTAAGAGTACGAAAAATGTCAGGAAAAATTACAGTTCAGAAATCGGAGATTCGAAAAAGTCAATTTAAAATCCAAGCGGTATATTTAAATGAATAGTTAAGTGATATATCCATTAAAAATGTCTGTTTTTCATTTGTTTATGAGTTTATTTTAGATATTTATTCATCATGAATAGAAATATTATTTGCTGCAAAGACAGGTTTGACCACCCGAAATATTTGTGTTTTGAGTAGGGATGATTGTATGTTTGCAGCACAATAATTATGAACAGAAACTATGATAAACGAAGTATTGACGATTTTTAAAGTTCAAGGGAATAATCCAGAGAAAATAGGAAGAACACCCAAATCCAATGAGAGTTTTTTTGTAAAATCACTTCAATCGAAGAGAACATTCAAACCAACCAATTCAAAATAAATTAGTAACAAAAAAATAAGAATTCACACCTAATTTCCAATAATCATGGCAGTACCATTATCAGTAATATTTAGCTGGTTTGAGAAGGGAGATATTCCCACAGATTATCAATTTCAGCAGACTTTTTCTTCATTCCGCCATGTAGATGAAAAAATCAAAATGTATGATGTGGCGGGGCTAACTGAAGAATTTCAAAAAACGCTGTCTACCACAACTTTTACAGATCATTTAGAAGACGAGAATGCACATCAGTCAGTGCTTGCTAAACTTAATGCATCCAACCTGTCAGCATCCAACGTAGAGGAATGGAAAGAAAAGTTAAAAATCAATTTAGCAGCTACTATTGACGGGAGTGAAGAGACAGGAAATGTCTATTCAAAAGAACAAATCAATGAAATTTTGAATGTGTTTCAGGCACAGGATCATGAAATGCTTCAACGTATTGAGCAAATTAACGAAATACTGACCTCTGACGACGTAAATCTGAACGAGCTTCAGGAAATCGTTGACGGGATCAAAGAAAACAGGGAGCAGGTACAATTGCTTAAAGATGCTATTGACAGAGGCTCTTCAGATGATAAGATCAACCTTGTTGGAAGTTATTCAAACTGGGGCACGGTCACTTATCAAAATCAGTTTAATAATCTGGTCTATGATAAAATTAAAAATATCGAAGATGTAACAAATCCTGAA
Source organism: Chryseobacterium sp. DT-167 (assembly GCF_058310155.1). Lineage (NCBI taxonomy): Bacteria > Pseudomonadati > Bacteroidota > Flavobacteriia > Flavobacteriales > Weeksellaceae > Chryseobacterium > Chryseobacterium sp. DT-167. The sequence goes on from NZ_JBZEEQ010000017.1 coordinate 66,453, forward strand.
AAGATCAGGCATGAAGTAAGAGTAAGGGGAGACTCTATCATAAAACATGATCTTAATACATTAGCTTTTGTAATCGATGCTTACGACACCGTAACCATGTTTACAGTACCTCTTAAGGTGAGAAGAATAGACACCGGAAATATTGAAGTGCTATTTGATTCAATTCCACCAAACACAATTCAGTTAACAATTAAAAAAATATAATTATGGACATTAAGTACGCTTATTATCGAAGCTCTGTAGGATACAAAATAGAGGGCAAAACAGACAATGATATTTTAACCGCAGGCGGCAGCACGAGGTCAATCAATTCTTTTTGGCATGATGGAAATTTAAATCCGTCAGATTATGTGCCAAAAACGAGAACTTTAACAATTAACGGTACTGCCTATGATTTGTCAGCAAACAGATCATTTACAACTCCGGACACAGTTACCCGTCTAAAAGGTGGTGCATCCGGTTCTTTGGTATCCGGAGATATTACCCTTGCAGCTGGTGCTAATATGGCGATTACGCAGTCGGGGAATACGATCACATTAGCCTCTACGGATACTACTTACACTGCGGGTAATGGTTTGACCTTGACAGGAACTGCATTTTCTTTACCGGTCACTACTTCTGGTACGGGGAATGTGGTTACAGGAATTAGTCAGACAACCAACGGAATAACAGTGAATCTTGGCTCTGTGCCTACCTCAACAGATTTGGCAAATTATATCCCGGTGTCACAGAAAGGTGCCGCAAATGGAGTTGCTATACTCGATGCATCCGGACAGGTTCCTGCATCTCAATTGCCATCATATGTGGATGATGTTTTAGAAGGATATTATAAATCTGCTGACGGAAAGTTTTATAAAGAAGCGGCATATACTAACCTCATCGCTGGGGAGACAGGTAAAATTTATGTATCTCTTGATACCAATAAAACGTATCGTTGGACAGGAACCACGTTCGTTTATATCACCTCTGGCGCTGTAGATTCCGTCAATGGATTAACGGGTGTTGTTGTCTTAAATAAATCTCATGTCGGTCTGGGTAATGCCGATAACACGGCAGATGCATCAAAAAATGTTCTTTCCGCTACAAAATGGACTGCAGCACGAAGCATCACACTTTCCGGAGTTACTGCAACGGCACAAACAATTGACGGTTCCGGAAATGTTGCAATCCCTATTACTGCTGTTCCTGCGACATTATTAACGGGAACTGCAGCAATCAATACAACCGGATCAGCTGCAAAATTGACAACATCGAGAACGATTTCTTCGACAGGCGACGGAACGTGGAGCGTTAATTTTGACGGTTCGGCAAATGTCACCTCAGCGCTAACGTTAGCTGCGACAGGAGTAACGGCAGGAACTTATGATGAAGTTACAGTTGATTCTAAAGGTAGAGTTACGGCTGGAACTAATGTTGTAAAATCATACAGTACTGCTATTTCCGGAACTGCAACTATAGCACACAATTTAGGAACCAGAAATGTCGATGTTGCCATGTATGATACAGTGACATTTTACAAAATTGAAGGCAGAATAAAATTAAGCGATCCGAATAAAATAGATATTGAGTTTGATTCTGCTTTGCCAAATACTGTATCGATAACGGTAACCCGTAAAGATATTTAATATGGATGTAAAGTACTCATATTATAACACCTCAAAAGGCTATAGAGTCACGGGCGGTACAGCTGCCCAATTTTTAAAGGCAGACGGTTCGGTAGATAATACCTCATATATTCCTGTGAACACAGAAATTAATATGGGGGATAAAAACCTCAATTTTACCACAGGATCAATTGCGAAATTTGACGGCAATACAAGAGTGTTTAATAAAGTATTTCAAAAATATAATGCTACTACACCAACAGGAGTACTAAGTTTTAAATTTCCTCAGGCAACTCCTAATGCCACGATGTTTGACGTGACTATTAAAGTTCATCTCTGGAATCTGAGAACTCTTGGAACCTTTCGGATTGCATTTTATAAGATTTCGGCAACCCAAATTCAGGCGGTTTATCATAAAGCTATTTTGGAATGTAGTGATAATTTTCCTACAACCACACTGAACGCGGGAATTGATGCAACAGGAAATGTCTGTATAAATATTGGTGATGCGACTACCGTTTGGAATACTCACGCAATGTTTGAGGTTGAAAGAGTTGTTTCGTTTTATACCGGTTCCAATTATGATTGGTCAAAAGGCTGGTCTTTAAATTCAGAAACAGATACTTCTTCCTATCAGTCACTGGTTAATATTATTCCGGAAATAGCAGCAACAAGGAGCTGGGTTTCTGCCAATATCATCACGAGTAATTCACCGCAAACAGGATTGAGCGGAAATAAAACCACTTCGGGAGATTGGATTTTTAATGGCAGTTCAGCAAATCATTTGTCGCTTTTGCGTCCGGGACAGGCGATTAATAATACAATAGGTTTTGGCTTTGACACCTTATCTCAGTATGTAGGTTTAGCAGATGATAATACTTTTGCAATAGGTAATAATCTGAATTTACAAAGCCTGTCTTTTCGCAAATTTTGGATAGATTTTACAAAAAGTTCAGTCAATTCAATAGGTCAGATAGGCGGCTCCATGTTAGGGAGTAAAGATGTCGGGGGATTTGCCATAACTACTTCCACAAATTCAAGTAGGGCAGAAATGATATTGCGCCATGTTTGGACGGCAAATAATAAAACTTACGGCGTTGGTGGATTATCATCAGGTACTTCGGGCAGTATGGCAAACTGGGGAATGTGGCAATGGTTCAATGACCGAACCGTAAACGGACATGATGGGTTTATAGGCTTCGCGGGAGATAAGGATACTGTTTTGATATCGTCTCTTGCAGGCACGGGAACCAGAATGGTGGTTGCTAATAGCAGCGGTATTATAAGCACGCAGGTCATACCCGCCTTTGATAATTACTACACAAAAAGTGAAGCTCTGAATATCTTTGTAGGGAAAAACGGAGTAGAAACCATATCCGATACAAAAACATTTACACACAGCCCTGTTGTACCTGATGCTACACAAAATAGCCATGCAGTTAACTTGTCTCAGCTCAATAATATGACCGCAGGATTTGTGAAGGTAAACGAACCGTTTTCAGCTGCATCAATTATGCTGGCTGATTTACAAAATGGCGATGCAGGAGGTTTGTATGACAAAGATAATGACCTGCACATTGCCGGCAAAGAAGGTAAGTTTATAAAATTAGCCAGCAAAGTTGGGGGCACGGATGGTATTGTTATTAATTTGGAAAATGGTCATATTGGCTACGGTGGTGTTGCTCCAACAGATTCCCATAATCATTATTTTAACGGGACAATAAGAATTCCTTACGGTATTTATTCGGAGTCCACCAATAATAATGATTTATACGGTGGGAATGGGAATTTATATCACCTGCCGCATGAAGTGGTTATAGAGGATGACTCGATCAGATTTAGACCGGATGATAAAGAATTTACAAGTACTTCAAATTTCTACGGTTCTAAAAATAGGGTTGTAAAGCTAACACTGCGTGAGGGAGGTGCTATAACAATGGATGCAATGTTTGAATATCAGGAGATAACAATCATGAATATAAGCGTAAAAGAAGTAAAATTTATGGTAAATAATACCAACGTGAACTTTTCTATACCTCCTAAAAGTAGCGCAAAATATTACATGAATAGCATAGGAAGAATTATACAGGAAAGTATGAGTGTAGGATATTGTGTTTCTTCTTAAATACAATGTGATTAGTAATTTTAATGAGGCATGTGTGATTGATTAAAATCCGTATATATGAACCTACCACATGGTATGGCTTTTGTAAATGTTGTGATACACTAATCAAAAATATTGTATTATGGACAACAGAAACACCGTATCAACTTTAAATGATTTACTTAACATTACGAATGACAGAATCCAGGGATTCAGTAAAGTGGAAGATAAAGTATGGGATACCTATACTCCTTTAAAAAATGATTATGATGAGATGGTAAGACAATCTCACGCCATGAAATCTGATCTTATCTCATTAATAAAGGAGAAAGGAGGGGATCCGGATGACACTTCAACTACCGCAGGTGCGCTTCACAGAACATGGATTGATGTGAAAAATTCATTGACCGGCGATAATGCAGAATCTACACTAGAGAATGTGGTATTTGGAGAACAGGCTGCTATTGATGCTTATGAGGATGCTTTGGAAAGCGGAAATTTATGCCCACAAAGTTCAGCAGTTGTCGCAGACCATCTGGGAAAACTAAGATCCTCTTACGGAAAATTTGAAAGTCTGGAAAGACGTGCAGATTGATGTGAATCTTTTTAATTTAATCATGAAAACTCCTAAAATTAAATGTTTTAGGAGTTTTTATTTAAAAAAATTAATATAAATTTAAATAAGAAGCTGTTTATGCAGGAATAGCCTGACTTCCAGCAGTCATTTTTAGATTAGAAGCGGAAAAATATATTAACCGCCTTATTTTACTTGGCTATATAGAGACTAAGACCGATAATCAAGTTTTGATTTGATATCAGCTAAATCTACCGCAATCTTTTCAAAAGGAGAAAGTTCAGACCCATTTCCTTCTTCATCTTTTATTGCGCCAGAACCCATCATGGTATCATACAAAATGATATTTCTTTGAAATTCTAAGGCTTTACTTGTGAAAAACTGATCGATTGCACCACCTTTGGTAAACGGAACTTCTTTATCGTCAAAAGCGTCTACCAAAAGCTGTTTAGTCTCCAATAAATCTTTTAATAAGATTTCTTTTGTCGTTTGTTTAAGCATTTTTTATTGAATTTGTATGGTTCAGGATATAAGAATATTGAGACTCAATCAAAAATAATTCCAAATAAATGTGATCAAAGCAAACCTTAGTTAATCCTTATGATCTGATATTGTAATTTACCTTAAGAAGTGATCTTCTAAAGCCCAAACTAATGCACAAAAAAATACGGATTTACTTTAGGAAATTATTTCAACTAAAAAAATTTTTTTTCCTTTTTGCTTTTTCGCGTTTTATCTTATTCCTTATAAGTGCAATACATATTATTAAGATACAAAATATGGCTATAATTATAGAAAATCTCTTAAAGTATGGATGATAAGTTTTGAACAGAATGATATTTCTGATTTCGCCGGGAAGAAGAATTAAGATGATGTCAACAATGAAAATTGCAATTACAATTTTATTCCCTGGTGTTCCCAATTGTGTAATGTTATTAATGAATTTATTCATGTCAAAGAATTTATGGCAAAATAAAAAAACACGGTAAATACATATATACGAGATTACTTTCAGATTGGTTTTAAATCAAGAGTCAGCGAAATAAAAAATCTGATTCAGCAAATAATTAAACGAACAAAAGATTGCCACAAGTATTTTAAAACTTAACGAAAGGATTCTTCACACATTAAAATCATTCATTCTGTGATTGATAAATTTAAATCAAATAAACTTTCTCAGATAATCTGCGCCAATTCCCTGCGTCGATCGATTGTTTAATATTGAGCAATAGGCAGGGCAGACCGTTGATATGGGTTTGTATCATTGAGCCTTTTGTCAGTTAAAATGTTTACGGAGCCAATAGTAAAATTATATAAATTATTCTATTGGCATTTATAGTATAATATATGCTTTTGCAAGGTTCTTAATGACTTACTCAGCGAGAATCTCGTGACCATCAATTGGCAAAACAAATGAGAATACAGTGCCTCCATTTTGCAGACTTCTGACTTCAATAGTACCGTTATGAAGGTCGATGATTTCTTTACAAAGATAAAGCCCGATGCCGAATCCTGCTATTGATGCATTATTAATATCCTTTACTCGGTAATAACGCTCAAATATACGTTGCTGGTCATCTTCTGAAATACCTTTTCCCTGATCTTCAACATTGATTTTCAGGCTGTTATTACTTGTGATGAGGTATTCTACGGTAATTGATGATTCCACAGGAGAATATTTCACAGCATTTTCGATAAGGTTATGCAGTACTTGGGAAATTTTTTCGCGATCTGCGAATACCAATTGTTGATTGGAAGATTTGAAAATAAAATGATGGGTATGGATGGTTGAAAGTACTTCATCTTCAATTTCTGAGAATAATGATCGGAAATCAAAGGATGTTTTATTAATATACATTTGTCCTGATCCAATTCTCGAAACATTCAGGAAGCTATTAATCATACCTGTCATATTATCCACCTGTTTTAAAGATTTATCAAGCGTATTTTGCTGCAAAATATTTTCTGCCTTTACCGCCATCCTTTGCAAGACCTGAAGATATGCTTTTAGTGATGTGAGCGGGGTTTTGAGTTCATGACTCACCATTCCCATAAAATCGTCTTTTCGCTCTTCCTCTTTTTTTTGTTCAGTAATATCCCGTAGGGTACCATTGAGGCTGAGCGGATTACCCTGCTGATCATAAAAAACCCTGCCGTTTGCCTGTAGCAGCCTTATTTTGTTGTCTGTTTTATTTTTAATTCGATATTCTATAAAGTAATGACCATCAGAATCTTTACTGAGTGAGCTTAAAATGGCTTCAGTTACCCGCTCTCTATCTTCCGGGACGATCACCTCTAAGGCAAGAGAAAGGTCCAGATTTTCTTCGGAAGACAGACCAAACCAAACCTTGAGAAGGGTATTTCCCGAAAATAAATTTGTTGCGGGCTGGTAATAAAAGGTAGCAAGCTCACCTGCGTCTATCGCAAGAGCTAACATCTGCTGGTCATTTTCATTTTTTCTGCGCTCGAGTACCTGCTGGGTAATCTCTTCTAGAATGATCAGAATACCCGAAATCTCACCGTTATCAGAAAATATTGGCTGGTATATAGAATTTACAATAGCCTCTCTTAGACCTTCATGATGCCTTAGTTTGACGAGGAATTCAGAATTAATTTTTGGTTTTCCGCTTTGATAGACTTCTCTGAGCCACATATCAACCGACTGCCCCCGTAATTCCGGACGGACTTTCTCATGAGGATAGCCAATCACTTCTGTATCTGTATGTCCCCATATTTTAAGTATTGCCGGATTGGCGATTTCAATAATCTGTTCAGGTCCTTTCAGCATAGCAATTCCAACAGGTGCCTGTTTAATGATTGTCCGTATATATTCCCTGCTGTAAGCAAGTTCCTCAATAGAATGGTTAAGTTCTTCGTTAGTAGAGGTCAGCTCTTCAAGCGTAGCAGCCATTTGCTCTTTGAGTACCTGTTCCTCTTCTTCCTTTTGTTTGATCTGCTGTAGAAACTTCCGACGTGAGGTAACCTCAAGAGCCGTATTAAGTATACACCAGGTTTTATTATTATGGTCATGAAGTGCCCGATATTCGTAATCAAAATAATCAAGGGTTTCTTTACCGTTTTTTATCAGTTTTGCAGGAGCTTCAGATACAGAATAGGTTTTGCCGGACCGCCAAACCTCTTGTAATATTGCTAAAAAGGGTTGGCCCTCCAATTCAGGAATCGCATCCATTAATGGCTTACCTATTACTGACGAGTCTTTGCCCCATAAAGCCAACATTCCTGCGTTTGCAAAACGAATGATCATATTTTCGCCTGAATAAATGGATGTCGGGGTAGGGGAGGAAGCCAGTGCCTGGATGATTAAATCAGTACTGAAGCTATTATCGAACGGGATATCTTGGGTAATCATAAATTATACAAATATACAATAGCAATTTTATTGGATCAAACATTGGAATGTGAAATACAAAAAAAATAGTATTCAACCCACATTTAAGGAAAACAATTTTATTGATTAGATGCTGAATAAGTTCAGGATTTGGCATCATGTATATTGGAAATTCTGTAATAATTTATTTTGTACAGTCTAAAACTGCTTTTTTGTAATAATTTCAATTTTTTGAGATTATTTATTTTGTCATCTAAAATTGTTTACAAAATACACGTCAAGTTCTGTCGCATTACAGCTCTATCTTTGTGAAAAATCAATCTTTTTCAATTATATTAAATCTCATTAA